>NZ_JBQGAN010000015.1:0-117444 GCF_056542865.1 Ruegeria sp. AA6 | reverse complement strand
TTTGGGAGCGCGTTTGCCAAGGCGCCGGTAACCCAAACAGTGGACGACTTTTGCTCCGCCCAATGGCAGACTTTCTCACCGCCGTTGACAACCCAAAGCGGCGGGAGTGGAGCTCTACAGAACCTCAGAATTCTAGAAGAACAAAAAGCTGAAGTAACGGCCGCCCTTCGGGGCGGCTTTTTTGTTACCCAAATTTTTTAGTGGGCGACAATGAGTTGTCAAGATGGGCGAAGTGGCCGCGGCACAATCAAGCGTGATACTAAATATCTATAACAATCAATGTTTTAGATTTTGGCGGCTGCCGATTATGGGTTATTTATGCCCAACGGAACAGATCTGACACCAAATAGTTTAGTCTGGCGGGGGCATTTCCCGTCTGGGTGTAACAAGTGAATCCCTCGGGCAACATTTTTGTTAATGCTGTATTAACGTCTCTTTTCGGCCTTATTTTACGTTGATAAGACGGTGTTAGCGAGCAGTGGTGAGTAGAAAGTACAGGCGGTACAATGAGAGCCGGCAAAAGCGGTCGAGTAGCCATACAGTGGGGACAAACAGAAATTGACGGATTGGAGGCAGCGCCTCTGTCCTTTCTGCGCGTCGGAGCAAGCTGGTCCTGGCGCGGGCAAGTGCGTTTTCTGGTCGGAACAGCCGAACATGCGACGGAATGGGCAGGACGTCCATTTAGCGCAGCCTCGGATTTTCGTCACCACACGCAAGATCAGATTGTCCCAGAAACCGCGAGCGGTGTGTTTGTGTTGACTAATGGTGCACAAACGTTCACAGCAAGTTTGTTCCAAGCCGTGGGTGAATTTGCCCCCGTTCTGGTTTTTGAAGGTGATATCCCAACGCGAGATCAGGAATTTTGGGTCAGTGAATACACTGAAGTCGAAGCTCAAGGCGGCGAACTGGCTGGAATGGGCGACACGGTTGTCGCGTTTCCTTCCCAACCAATTTTGGAGTTGGGAGAGCAGGACCAACTGCGGGCTGCCTCAGCCGGGCAAGGGACCGACTGACGGATAGGCTTTTCCTTAACTTTTGTCGGAAACTTCTAGGCAGAGCCGTTGATGTGTTGACTCCGCCGGTTTCGCAGATATAAGCGCGGCTTCATTGGTGTTGGTGGCCCCCGCAAGGGGATGCCTGTCATGGGGGAAACCTCAAGAGGACAACGCCCTTCATAGTGGCCCTTTGGGCCTCGACCTAAACGAAGGAGATCAGCCGTGACCAAACGCACGTCTGCCAAGTACAAAATCGACCGCCGGATGGGCGAAAACATCTGGGGTCGTCCGAAGTCCCCGATCAACCGTCGTGAATACGGTCCCGGCCAGCACGGTCAGCGCCGCAAGGGCAAACTGTCGGACTTCGGTCTGCAGCTGCGCGCCAAGCAGAAGCTGAAAGGCTACTACGGCGACCTGACCGAGAAGCAGTTCCGCCGCATCTACGCTGAAGCCGAGCGTGTCAAAGGCGACACTGGTGAAAACCTGATCGGTCTGCTGGAGCGCCGCCTGGACGCCGTTGTTTACCGCGCCAAATTCGTTCCGACCGTCTTTGCTGCGCGTCAGTTCGTGAACCACGGCCACGTCAAAGTGAACGGCAAGCGGGTCAACATCCCCAGCTACCGCGTCAAAGAAGGCGACGTTATCGAGGTTCGTGAAAAGTCCAAGCAACTGGCTGTTGTTCTGGAAGCTGTTGCGCTGGCCGAGCGTGATGTGCCTGACTACATCGACGCTGACCACTCGAAAATGACCGCGACTTTCGTTCGCGCACCGGGCCTGAGCGATGTGCCTTACCCGGTCATGATGGAGCCGAACCTGGTCGTCGAATTCTACGCGAAGAACTAATCTTCGCCGAATTCGAAGGAATAAGGGCCGCGCTTTTAGCGCGGTCTTTTTTGTTTGAGGGGGCTCTGCCCCCAATCGCGGCAGGCCGCGATTCCCCCGAGATATTTTTGGCCAGATGAAGAGGCGGATCAGATCGGCAGCGGGCGGCCTTCGGCGATGGCCTCCATCGCGAAATACGAGGTAACGCTGTCCAATTCGACCTTTTCGATCAGGCGCTGATAGACCTTGTCGTACGAGGCCATATCCTCGGTCACGACCTTCAGCTGATAGTCATAATCGCCACCGATCCGGTGGAAATCCACCACCTCGGGGATAGTCAGAACATGACTGCGAAAGGCCTGCAACCACTCGGCCGAATGGTGCCGGGTTCGCAGCATAACAAAGACCACAAGGCTCAGCCCCAGTTTCTCGCGCGCGATCCGGGCGGTTGAGCCGATGATGACCCCATTTTCATTCAATGCCTTCAGGCGGCGCCAGCAGGCATTCTGTGATAATCCAACGCGATCCGCCAACTCGCGCTGTGAAAGAGTAGCGTCGGTTTGCAGTTCTCGTAGGATACGTTTGTCAATTTGATCTAAGTTTTCTGCCATAACTGATCATATGACACAAAAATTAAGAAAACTATCGAAAGAAAGGTGAAGTTTTTCCAACTAAGTTCAATCACATTGGTAGGGCAATACGGAGATTATGCCATGACCCTGTCCAAATTTCGCGCAGACATCCTGTCCACCACTCGCAATTCAAGTCTGCGCGACGGGCTGATCGGAGAAAACGTACTGATCCCGGGTCTGCATGGGGACGTGCCGCTAGTTTACGCGGATTACGTCGCTTCGGGCCGTGCGCTGCGGCAGGTCGAGGAATTTGTCACCGAACAGGTGCTGCCCTTCTATGCCAACAGCCATACCGAGGCCTCCTATTGCGGTTCATACATGACTCGGTTGCGCCGCGAGGCGCGCGCAGAAATTGCCCGCATCGTTGGCGCGAAGGGAGAGGACGCGGTGATCTTCACAGGGTCTGGTGCCACTGCGGGTTTGAACCGGCTGGTCAGCTTGTTGGGTGTGGATGCGGCTGACCGGCCGGTTGTTTTGATCGGGCCGTATGAGCATCACTCGAACATTCTGCCGTGGCGGGAAAGCAAGGCTCGGGTGATTGAGGTCCCCGAAGCCGCTGAGGGTGGTGTTGATCTGTCCGCGTTGCAGCGGACTTTGGTTGACCATGCGGCGGCTGATCTGATCATCGGGGCGTTTTCGGTGGCATCCAACGTGACCGGGATCATCACCGACCCGGACCCGATCACCCGGTTGCTCAAGGCGCATGGGGCGATTTCGGTGTGGGATTATGCGGGCGGCGGGCCGTATCTGCCGATGGATATGGGGCCGGAGGATGCGCGCAAGGACGCCATCGTTGTTTCTCCGCACAAGTTTCCGGGCGGGCCGGGCGCGTCGGGCGTTTTGATCGTCAACGAACACGCCGTGAAACGCACATGCCCCAGCTGGCCGGGTGGTGGTACGGTCAGCTTCGTCTCGCCCTGGCGGCATGACTACAGCGAGGATCTGGCCACGCGGGAAGAGGCCGGAACGCCGAATGTGATTGGTGACATCCGCGCGGCGCTGGCCTTCATCGTCAAGGATGTGGTCGGCACCGATGAGATTGCCCGCCGTGAGGCGCAGTACAATCGCATGGCGTTGGAGGGGTGGGGCGACAACCCGAACCTGACATTGCTTGGCACAGATAATCCACATCGCTTGCCGATCTATTCATTCCTCGTACGCGACAACTCGGGTCAGCCAGTGCATCAGCAACTGTTCACCCGGATGCTGAGCGACATCTACGGCATTCAGGCGCGTGGCGGCTGTGCCTGTGCGGGGCCGTATGCGCATCGGTTGTTGGGGATCGACCGGGAAACGTCGGATGAACTGCACGCGGCCTTGTCCGCCGGGGAAGAGATGAAGAAACCCGGTTGGGTGCGTCTGAACTTCTCGTACCTGATGAGCGAAGAGACGGTTCAGTTCATCATCGACAGCGTTAATGACCTGTCCCGCCGGACCGAGGAATTTGCGCCCTGTTACAGTGCCGACCCGGCGACCGCCCGCTTCAAGGCGGCGTGATGGAATTGCCGCTTTTCTCAACCCGTTGAGACAGGTATGAGAGGCTCCAATCAACGGAGCCTCTTATGAACAAGATCACCCCTCAACCCGGCATTATGGACATCGCGCTCTATCAGGGCGGCCAGTCGCACGTGGCCGGGGTCGAGCATGTGATCAAGCTCAGCTCGAACGAGAACCCGTTTGGCCCCAGCCCCAAGGCGATTGAGGCGGTGCGCGACAGTGCCGCGACCTTGCATCGTTATCCCAGCACCGACCATGCCCCCCTGCGTGCTGCAATTGCTGAACGGCACGATCTGGACCCGGCGCGGATCATCTGCGGTGTGGGCAGTGACGAAGTGCTGCAATTCATCGCTCAGGCTTATGCGGGACCGGGGGATGAGGTTGTCTATACCGAGCACGGCTTTTCGATGTACCCGATCATCGCCCGCATGGCCGGTGCGACGCCTGTGATGGTGCCCGAGTGTGACCGTCATGTGGACGTTGATAACATTCTGGCCGCTGTGACCGGCCAGACCCGTATCGTGTTTGTGACCAACCCGGGCAACCCGACCTCGACCATGATCCCCGAAGCGGACCTGGTGCGGCTCGCCGAGGCGCTGCCGCAGACTTGCCTGATGGTGATCGACGGGGCTTATGCCGAATTTGTCGACGGGTTCGACGGCGGCGCGTCGCTGGTGGACCGCTTCGAGAATGTGATCATGACCCGGACATTTTCGAAAGTGTACGGTCTGGGCGGCATGCGGGTCGGGTGGGGCTATGCCGCGCAGTCGATCATCGACGTGCTGAACCGCGTGCGCCAGCCGTTCAACCTGTCGCTGACCGCTTTGGCGGCGGCTGAGGCGGCGGTGAAGGATGTGGAATTCCTGACCTTCTGTCAGGCCGAAAACGCCCGCCTGCGGGTGTGGTTGTCGGCAGAGTTGGAAAAGATCGGTGTTCCGTCGGATGCGTCCTGCACCAATTTCATCCTCGCCCGGTTTACCGATCAGGCCGAGGCAGAGGCCTGCGACGATTACCTCAAGACCCAAGGTCTGATCGTGCGCCGTGTGGCGGGCTATAACCTGCCCAACGCATTGCGGATCACCGTGGGTGATGAAGAAGCGTGCCGCCGCGTCGTCGCGGCCATCACCGCGTTCAAGGGAGGTGCCGCATGAGCCAGGTTTACGACCGCATTGCGCTGATCGGGCTGGGTCTGATCGCGTCGTCCATGTTCTGGGCCATCAAGCGCTCGGGCCTTGCGGGTGAGGTCACCGGTTATGCTCGGTCCGAGGCGACCCGGGATACCGCCCGCCGGATTGGTTTGTGCGACCGCGTTTGCGACACCGCGCAAGAGGCCGTAGAAGGCGCCGATCTAGTGGTGCTCTGCGTTCCTGTCGGCGCGATGGGTCCGGTCGCTGCGGTTATCGCGCCGGTCCTGAAGCCGGGTGCGACAGTGACAGATGTGGGTTCGGTCAAGCGGCATGTGATTCAGGCGGTCGCGCCCCATATTCCCGAAGGTGTGCATTTCATCCCGGCGCACCCGCTGGCTGGAACCGAGCATTCCGGCCCCGAATCCGGGTTTGCCGAACTGTTCGACAATCGTTGGAGCTTGTTGGTGCCCGTCGAAGGCTCGGATCCTGATGCCATCGCCCGCCTGCGTGCGTTGTGGGAAGGCATGGGTGCAAACGTCGATGAGATGGATGCGGACCACCACGATCTGGTTCTGGCCGTAACATCCCATGCACCTCACCTGATCGCCTACACAATGGTCGGGGTGGCCGATGACCTGCGCCGGGTGACCGATACTGAGGTGATCAAGTATTCAGCCGCCGGTTTCCGGGATTTCACGCGGATCGCAGCCTCAGACCCAACCATGTGGCGCGACGTTTTCCTGACCAACAAGGATGCAACGCTGGAAATTCTGGGCCGCTTTACCGAGGAGCTTTTTGCCCTGCAGCGAGCGATCCGCACAGGTGACGGAGAACACCTTTTCGACTATTTCACTCGTACTCGCGCAATCCGGCGTGGAATCATCGACGCTGGCCAAGATACGGATGCGCCTAATTTTGGACGAGGGAAATCGAACCCATGAAACGCATCTGGAGGGCAATAGTGGTTGGGTGCGTGGCCGTCAGCGCCACTCAGATCACCGCGGCCCCTCTGGAAAAGTCGCTGGTTCCGATTGCCCGCCCCTCGGCGGCACCTGTGTTGGCGATTGCCACACCTGTGCCCAATGCTGAAATTCGCCCAGAATTGCGCCCTGTTTCGCCTCAAGTGATGGCGTTTGCTGCGCGCCCTTCAGATTTGCCACTATTGGGACCGGATACCTCGCTGATGCCTTTTCTGCGGCCTAAGGCGCTGGAACAGGAAGCACTGTTCAAGAAGCGCAAGCTGCGTAAGGGCTCGGTCTGCGGTGAGATCGACATACAAGGTAAAGCCGTAGGGAACGTGCCGGGCAGAATCAAAGCCTGTGGAATCACGGACGCAGTGCAGGTGACATCGGTTTCCGGAGTGACGCTCAGCCGTCCGTCGACGATGGATTGCGGCACGGCGATCGCGCTGAACAAATGGGTCGACAAAACGGTTAAACCCACCTTCAAGCGGCGCGGCCCTGTGGTTGAGCTTAAAGTCGCCGCGCACTACGCCTGCCGGACCCGGAATAACCGCAAAGGGGCGAAGATTTCGGAACACGGCAAGGGCCGGGCGATTGACATTTCGGGTTTCAAAATGGCGGATGGAGAGGTTGTGACGGTCCTGAACGGCTGGCGCAAAAACCCGTCAAAGCGTCAACTGACCAAGGTTTGGCGCGGAGCCTGCGGTCCGTTCGGCACGGTATTGGGGCCAAATGCAGACCGGTACCATAGGGATCATTTCCATCTGGACACAGCGCGTCACCGGCGTGGACCGTATTGCCGCTAACGTAAGATCAGGCGCGGCGCGGGGCCAAGCGGCACTGGGCCGAGTGCCACAAACCCATCCCTGAAGTTCAGCTGTAAATCCAGCGCATTCGGGTTGCCGCCCAGCCCAGCCATGAAGTTCAGCGCCCGTGTCACGGTATCGACCGCCTGATCGGGCAGGGCGCCTGCTGCGTTGGCCATGGCGATCATGTCCCGCCAGTTTTCGGCCTTGATCGCGATCTCACCGGTTGGAATACCTTGTGGGTCTACGTCAAGCTCTCCAGTGGCGAACAGCCGCAATGCGCCCCATTTCATCTCGGCCAGCCGCAGATCAATCTGAACTGGCTGAGGTCTGCTTTCCTCCAAGGCTGACCGGTCCCATGCTTTGTCAAAGGTGGCCGTCATGTCCAGTTCCAGCGTCTCAAAGGCTTGTGGCAGGGTCGTGGCCGAGCGCATCAGCTTGCGCAGATTGTCACCCGGGGTGAAACTGTCCACTTTGGCGCTGATCAGGTATGATTCTGGTGTGGCGGCCTGCTCCATAACAAGGGCCAGCGTGTCGCCGCCGGCTAATGCTTCTGTGTTATCCATGACTGACCAGGGGCCAGACGTCAGCGCCATTTTTTCCAGTACCAATGCTACGCCCGGTTGCAGTTGCAACTCGGCTTGCAGGTCGCTGGCCGTTACGGTTGACGTTTGATCGAAATACGACAGCCGCTGTGGAGTATCAGCAAAACGCAGTATCTGACGGCCAGGCCAGATCGCTGGGCTTTGAAACTCGATCCAATCGGCGCTCCAGGCGGTGCCGTTGACGGGATCTGCAAGGGCCGGGCTGTTCAGGCGTGTCACGTGGTGGAAGGGATACCCAGCAGTTTCCGTTTCCGAAAATTCGGCCTGCCAACCCCTGTTCTGCTGTGCATCGAACCAGGCGGTGATCGCATTGTGCAGCCCAAAGCCTGCGACGAACCAATAGGCACTCCAGATCACAACCAAGAAAATGACTACTCGTATCAGACCGCGCATGGCAGTTCGCCCTTTTTCCCACCTCGGATTTGATGTTTATAGGCCCAAACGGGCAAGGACCAGTGCTATGACGATGTGGGTTTTCGGATATGGATCGTTGCTGTGGAATCCGGGTTTTCCGGTAGCCCGCAGCGAACGTGCTACTTTGCATGGATACGCCCGATCTTTCTGCATGAGCTCGATCCACCACCGCGGTACCGAAGACCACCCAGGTCTGGTGCTGGCGCTGGATGAACAGGACGATGCCCACTGTAAAGGGTTGGCCCTGGCTGTTGAGCCCGGTCATGAAGACCGTACCCTGCACGAGCTGCGCGAGCGTGAATTGGTCTCTTCGGCCTATCTGGAAAAGATGCTGGATGTGCATTTGGACAATGGTGAGGTCGTCAATGCGGTCACCTATGTGATTGATGCCGACCACGTGCAATATTGCGGCGGCATGCCGCTTGAGGAGCAGGCCCAGATCATTGCGCATGCCGTTGGGGGGCGGGGGCCGAACACCGAATACCTCTATAACACCGCCGAACATCTGGCCGAGATCGATCTGCGTGACTCCGATCTTGAGTGGTTGGCGCAACGGGTGCGGACCATCACCGCATAAACCCTTGGCGTCAACGGTGTTATTTCGCTAGATTCGTCACAGAGCAGGCAAAAATCGGGAGCCACGCGCATGGCGCAGGCACATCAGGGCGCGAGACCGCATTTCTCGCAACCCATTCGTCAGATCGTTACGATGCTGGTCGCGATTGGTTTGGCGGGGCTGGGCATCTTTTTGGCGCTGCCCTATGTTTTGCCGGTTTTCTACGCCAACCCTTACCTCAACGGCTTTATCCTGATGGTCTTTGTGATCGGTGTTTTCGCCTGTTTCTATCAGGTGACTCAGCTGATCGGTTCAGTCCGCTGGATCGAGGGTTTTGTCGGCGGCGTAGTTCGCGAGGATGCGCGTACTCCGCAATTGCTTGCGCCGCTGGCTTCGCTTCTGCGTGAACGGGGCGCGCGCTCTCAGATCAGTTCGACGTCCACCCGGTCTATTCTGGACTCGGTCGCCGAGCGGATCGAGGAAGAGCGTGAGATAACCCGATACATCACCAACGTACTGATCTATTTGGGGCTTTTGGGCACGTTCTTTGGGCTTGCCACGACAGTCCCAGCCATCGTCGACACCATCCGCAGCCTCAACCCGCAAGAGGGCGAAGAGGGGATGGCCGTGTTCAATCGCCTCATGGTCGGGCTGGAATCGCAATTGCAAGGCATGGGCGTGGCGTTTGGATCATCGCTTTTGGGTCTGGCCGGATCACTGATCGTTGGCTTGCTGGAGGTGTTTGCAGGCCATGGTCAAAACAGGTTTTACCGCGAGCTTGAGGAATGGTTATCCTCGATCACCCGCGTTGGCTTTGCAGCCAGTGACGAAGGTGGCGCTGAGCTGGCTGTTTTGACGCCGGTTCTGGATGCCATGTCCGAGCAAATGAACGCATTGCAGGATTTGTTTGCTGCACAAGAGGCGGATCGCGCAGCGGTATCATCCCGTCTGGGCCAGTTGGCGGACTCGATTGGCGAGATGAACCAGCGGCAACAGAACACTGACGGCGTAACCGCAGCCTTGGAGCGGGTTGCACTTGGTCAGGACGCCCTTTTGGATCACATGCGCGATCAGGGCTCTGGTGAGGGGATTGATGCGGAAAGCCGCATGCGCCTGCGTTCAATGGACGTGCAGTTGCTACGCATTCTCGAAGAAATCTCGGCTGGTCGACAGGAGAGCATGAGCGAGCTGCGCAAGGACATAGAATTGCTTGTCAAAGCCCTGACATTGCCCCGAGGCGCCGTACGTACCGCTCCGGAAGGAGAGTAACTTATGGCCCTTTCCCGACGCACAGGTCAGCGTTTCCAGGGGTCTGTCTGGCCCGGATTCGTGGATGCTATTACCGGGCTGTTGATGGTGCTGACCTTCGTATTGACCATCTTCATGGTGGTTCAATACGTGTTGCGGGAAACCATTTCCGGGCAAGAGGATGAGCTGACCGCTCTGTCTGACGAAGTCGCTGCACTGGCCGGAGCGCTTGGATTGGAGGAGCGGGAGAACAGCCGACTGCAAGCGCGGCTAGGTGTGCTGAATTCTACCCTGAACCAGGTCGAAACAGAGTTGGAGCAGGCGCAGGGGCAGCTGACCGATTTTGAGGCGCAAGTTGCCGCTCTGCTGTTGGAACAGGAGCAGGCGCAAGGTGAAATCGCCGAGCTGCAAGGCGAACAGGACGCATTAAATCTGGCTTTGGCACAAAGCCGGGCCGAGATCGACGAACAGACCGAAGCGGCCCGGTTGGCTGCGGCCCAACGTGAAGCGCTAGAGGCGTTGGTCGCTGATCTGGAACAAAGCGACGCAACGCAGGCCACTCGGATTTCCGAACTGGAAGAGCAGTTAAGTGCAGAAGAGGCCGCGAAACTGGCCGAAGCTGCCGCTGCGGAAAACCTGCGCAATCGGTTGCAGAATGCCGATGCCGAACTAACGGCAATGACACTGGCTCTTGAGGCGCAGCGTAAAGAAGCTGAGGAAACGTTGACTCTCCTGGCAGCTGCGCAGTCCGCCAAGGCGGAGCTTGAGCGTCAATTCGGTGAGCTAAACGCAGAAGACCTGAAGGCCCAGCTTGAGGCGGCGCTTGCAGCGCGGACAGAGGCACAGGCTGAAGCTCAGGAACAACGCTCTCTGGCCGAACAGCGTGCAGCTCTGCTGGCTGTGGCGCGTGACACGTTGTCGGCTGAACAGGTCATTTCTGAAAAGGCGCAGCGCGAAACCGCTTTGCTAAATCAGCAAATGACAGCATTGCGCGAACAATTGGGCGGTTTGCAGGCCCTTTTGGACGACTATGAAGAGCGAAACGCCGCCGCCGATATCCGTATCCAGACCTTGGGCCAGGACCTGAATGCCGCGTTAGCCCGAGCCGCCTCGGAAGAACGTCGACGTCGATTGTTGGAAGAAGCCGAACGTGTCCGCCTTGAAGCAGAGGCTGAAGAACTGGCCGCGCAGGCAGAAAACCTTGCGGCCCAGGCCGAGGATCTGCAGCGATACCGGTCCGAGTTCTTCGGCCGCTTGCGTGACGTGCTGGGGGATGAGGAGGGCGTGAGGATTGAAGGCGATCGGTTCGTTTTTTCATCTGAGGTTTTGTTTGATACAGGATCCGCGGTTTTGTCGCCGATCGGTCGGCAGGAGGTGGCGAAAGTGGCCAATATCTTGCGTGGCGTTGCGGCGGAGATCCCAGAGGGGCTCAATTGGGTGATCCGGGTGGATGGCCACACGGACAACGTGCCTTTGGCCGGGTCAGGGCGGTATCGCGACAATTGGGAGCTTAGCCAAGGCAGGGCGTTGTCGGTTGTGCGCTACATGGTTGAAGGGCTGGGCATTCCACCGAACCGGCTGGCGGCCAACGGCTTTGGAGAATTCCAGCCGGTTGACCCGGCCGACACGCCCGAAGCCCGTGCCCAGAACCGTAGGATCGAATTGAAACTGACCGAAAGATAGCAGTTATTGCAGTTCAACCATCGTGGATTCGCGGCTGATTACGCGCCCGTCCCGGATCATTGACACTGTGCCAGTGTAAGCACCCGTTGGCCAACTCGGCTGCTTCAATCGCAGCCCGGTCGCGCGATAGACCTGCGCCTGTGTTTTTTCCAGTTCGACATCGTGGTCGAATACATTTCCTTGCGGCCCAACAACCTCGAGCCGAAGAATATCGCCAGCTTGGCTGCCAAATGCATGGCCATACAGAACCAGTGCTGGCGCTTCCCCTGGCAAGCTGTCACGCGCAGCGGTCCCGGCCAGTACCGCGTCATAGTCAGGAATACCATCTGCAAATCCCAGCGAAACTATCCCGCCCGGGACATAGTCGGGGGGGGTCTGCCACAGGGTATTCGTTGATGGTTGGCAATCCAGCTCGCCGTCGGGTACGAATGGGTCAACAACCTCGCCATCCTTGCGTACGGATAAATGCAGGTGGGGGAACTGAGTTAATCCGCTCAGCCCGATTTTTCCCAATACTGCGCCAGCTTCAACCCTATCGCCCTTCGTAACGGTGACAGAACCACGTTGCAGGTGGCAATATTGCGTTTCCCACCCATTTTCATGTTCGATCACCATGCCGTTACCGCATTCCCGTCCAGACACCGAGGGCGTATTTCCGGGGTCGTATCGCTGGTCGACCATTCCGTCGCGTACGCCCCGAATAATCCCAGGGGCAGCGGCCAAGACGTCAACGCCCTTTGCCATTTCAGCCAAGGTCGGCAACGCAAAATCTGTGCCTTTGTGTCCGTCGTACACCAAGTCACCGCACCGAAAATCCATTGCCGCCTCAGACGGCTGGTGGTCGACATAGTTCTGGATGTGACAGGTCTCACCCAAGTCGCAATCAACGGGTATCTGCAAAAGAAAATCGCTCGCTGCCGGTGAGGCAGCGAGCGATATCGCAAATATCAGACCAGACCGCATTTAGTCTGCGGTCAGCAGAGGTGGTTTATCACCCGGGATACGGCGCTGATCCGGGCCGAGGATTTCAAGGTCCAGCTCGCCTTTCTTGACCGACACACGCACAACCCCGCCTTTGGCAAGCTTGCCGAACAGCAACTCTTCGGCCAACGGCTTTTTGATATGCTCCTGGATCACCCGACCCAGCGGACGCGCGCCCATCTTGTCGTCATAACCTTTGTCGGCCAGCCATTCGGCAGCCTTCGGCGTCAGGTCGATGGTCACGTTGCGATCCAACAACTGCGCCTCAAGCTGCAGCACGAACTTTTCGACCACCTGCAGGATGACCTCTTTCGGCAGTGGCGCGAAGGAAATCACCGCGTCCAGACGGTTGCGGAATTCCGGCGTGAACATACGCTCGATCGCGGCTGTGTCTTCGCCTTCGCGGCGATCGCGGCCAAAGCCGATGGCGGCCTTGGCCTGTTCCTGCGCACCTGCGTTTGAGGTCATGATCAGTACCACGTTGCGGAAGTTCACAGTGCGGCCGTTGTGATCAGTCAACTCGCCGTGGTCCATTACCTGCAACAGAATATTGAACACGTCCGGGTGCGCTTTTTCAATCTCGTCCAGCAGCAGAACGCAGTGCGGATGCTGGTCGACGCCGTCGGTTAGTAGACCGCCCTGATCAAAGCCGACATAGCCCGGAGGCGCACCGATCAGACGGGAAACCGCATGTTTCTCCATGTATTCGGACATGTCGAAGCGCAGCAGTTCCACACCCAGCGTATCCGCCAGCTGTTTCGCCACTTCGGTTTTACCGACACCGGTGGGGCCGGCGAACAGATAGTTGCCGATGGGCTTTTCAGGCTCACGCAGACCGGCACGTGCCAGTTTGATCGCACTGGACAGCGCCTCAATCGCTTCATCCTGACCGAACACTACGCGTTTCAGCGAGGCTTCGAGGTCTTTCAGAACCTCGGCATCGTCCTTTGTGACGTTCTTGGGCGGAATGCGGGCGATCTTGGCAACCACGGCCTCAATCTCTTTCACGCCGATGGTCTTGCGGCGTTTGCTTTCCGCAACCAGATGTTGCGCGGCACCGGCCTCATCAATCACGTCGATCGCCTTGTCGGGCAATTTGCGGTCATTGATATACCGCGCCGACAGTTCCACCGCGGTTTTGATCGCATCCGCTGTGTATTTGATCTCGTGATGCTTCTCGAAATAGGGTTTCAGGCCGCGCAGGATTTTTACGCTGTCCTCGACCGAAGGTTCGTTCACGTCGATCTTCTGGAACCGGCGGCTCAGCGCGCGGTCTTTTTCGAAATGCTGACGGAACTCTTTGTAAGTGGTCGAGCCCATGGTGCGCAGCTTGCCGCCCTGCAGAGCAGGCTTAAGCAGGTTCGACGCGTCCATCGCGCCGCCCGAGGTGGCACCAGCACCAATCACGGTGTGAATCTCGTCAATGAACAGCACCGCGTCGGGGTGTTCTTCCAACTCGGTCACCACTGCTTTCAGGCGTTCTTCGAAATCGCCACGATAGCGGGTGCCTGCAAGCAGCGCGCCCATGTCCAGTGAATAGATTGTGGTGTTGGACAGAACATCGGGCGCTTCACCGGCCACGATCTTATGGGCTAGCCCCTCGGCAATTGCAGTTTTGCCCACACCCGGATCACCCACCAGCAGCGGGTTGTTCTTGCGGCGACGGCACAGCACTTGGATGCAGCGTTCAACCTCGTCGGCGCGACCAATCAGCGGATCAACGTCGCCTGCGCGCGATTTCGCGTTCAGATCGATGCAGTATTTACCAAGCGCGCTTTCCTTTTGCTCGCCATCGCCTGCGGTTGCCTGCGCTTCTTCTTCCACCTGGTCCGCGCCCGACACCGAGCGGTTTTCACCATATGCCGGGTCTTTGGCTACACCGTGCGCTATGAAGTTCACCGCGTCATAGCGGGTCATGTCCTGTTCCTGCAGGAAGTAAGCCGCGTTGCTTTCACGTTCGGCAAAGATGGCGACAAGTACGTTGGCGCCAGTCACTTCGGTCCGGCCCGAGCTTTGGACGTGGATCGCGGCACGTTGAATGACACGCTGGAAGGCGGCTGTTGGTACAGCCTCGGACCCGTCTATATCGGTCACCAGATTCGACAAATCCTCATCAATGAATTCGACCAGAGTGCTGCGCAGCTCATCCAGATCGACGCTGCAGGCTTTCATGACGCGGATGGCATCAGGTTCCTCAAGCAGCGCCAGCAGCAGATGCTCCAGCGTTGCAAATTCATGGCGCCGTTCATTCGCAGCCGCCAAGGCCGCGTGAATGGCTTGTTCTAATGTGCTCGAGAATGAAGGCACGCGGGTGCTCCTCTGTCTTGGGTCGCAAGGGGGCTGATACGGCCCCGCTCCAACCATGTCCTCATACTATTAGAGTTTGGTTGATCGTGGCCCGGCTTCAAGGGTTTTCTTTCACTTGACAGTCACATTTAACGTGACCGTTGCCGTGAAGAGAGCGAAATAGGCATTAGAACCGATCTTTTCTAGCCCTGATTTCAGCAAAAACCGCGACCGGTTCCGCATTTTCCATGCCCAAATGGGCCTGAATCGCCGGATCAGTGGCGCGCAGAAAGGGATTTGTTGCTTTTTCCAGCGCCAAAGTCGACGGTACGGTGGGTTGTCCAGCGGCTCGGGCAGTGTCAATTTCGGCCATACGTTGCCGCAGTGCGGCATTGTCCGGGTCGACGGTAACAGCAAATTTGGCGTTGGATTGTGTATATTCGTGGCCAGAGCAGACGATTGTTTCGTCAGGCAAGGCGGCCAGTTTGGATAGCGACGCCCACATTTGCTGAGGTGTGCCTTCAAACAGGCGCCCGCATCCAAGGGCCATCAGGCTGTCGGCAGTGAACACAGCGCCGCTTTCCGGCATATAGTAAGCAACGTGCCCGACCGTGTGGCCTGACACATCCAGCACCTGCACTGGCTCGCCGCCAACTTCAAACGAGTCGCCCTCGGCCACTTGTTGATCCAGCGAGGGCAGGCGGTAGGCGTCGGCAGCTGCACCAATGACCTTGGCTGATTGCTGTTCCAGTATGGCACCCAGACCGTCCACGTGATCCCAGTGGTGATGGGTCAGCAACACATGGCTGAGGCTCCAGCCTCGCGCGTCCAACTCGGCTAATATCGGGCCAGCCTCGGGCGCGTCGACCAACGCGGTCTGGCCATTGACGGCATCATGCGCCAGAAATGCGTAGTTGTCGCTAAGGCAGGGGATGGTGACGATCTCAAGAGGCATGGCCTTTTGCCCTTTCGTTGCTAGACTGCGCCCAGCTAAGCCGATTGACCGGGTGTCCGCAATGCATCTTGATGTGCAGGATTTGAGGAATTTCTACTACCGCAGCACTCTGGGTCGTGCGGCGCAGGCGGCTATACGCGGGCGGCTTACCGAAGTGTGGCCCGAGGCCAAAGGGCAGACTGTGGTGGGCTTCGGCTTTGCAGTGCCGCTGTTGCGGCCCTATCTGGCAGACGCGCGACGCGTGATTGGCCTGATGCCGGGCCCGCAGGGGGTGATGCCATGGCCCGCCGGAATGCCTAATGTTTCGGTCCTGACCGAAGAGACGCTGTGGCCAGTCGAAACCGGTCACGTCGACAAGTTGGTGGTTATGCATGGGCTTGAAACCTCAAGCCGCCCCAGCGAATTGCTGAATGAGTGTTGGCGGGTTCTTGGCCCCGGTGGTCGCGCGGTTTTCATTGTGCCGAACAGGGCCGGGCTATGGTCACGTACCGACAAGACACCGTTTGGTTTTGGGCGTCCGTATTCCGCGTCGCAGCTTGAGAGCCAGCTGAAGGCTCATCATTTCATCCCGGAAAGCCATTGTTCGGCACTCTATATGCCACCTTCATTTCGCCGTTTCTGGCTGAAGTCGGGAAGTCTTATCGAAAAAACCGGTCAGCGAGTGCCAACCGTAATGGCAGGAGGGGTTTTGATGGTCGAGGCGACCAAACATATCCGGCCACCCAGCGGCAGCGTCACCAAAGATGCTGAGCGCCGTCCGATCAAGGCGCTGGATGGGTTATTGAAACCCGCTTAAGCGGCAGTCGCGTTATGAGACGCGAAAACTGCGGAAATTGCGGGAAAAAGGTCACAGGAATCGCAAAAACCTACACTTTGGTAACATTTTTCTCGTGCCCCAATCGGATAAAAGGGTCGCACCCGGCTTAACTATTTGAAAAATAACGTTTTGTGGATAAAGTGCTTGCCGTGATAATATATTGCTAGGTTGGTTCACCTCTGCTACATCCCCGGTGATTTTGATCCCCGGCCAACTGGACGGGGTTTCCTCACGCCCCGAAGTAGCGGCCGCTACACAAACTCGGGGCCTCAAATATCGGAAGGGTGGACGTGTCCGAACCAGCTTCGATTTCCACGGGCATTGCCGAGCGCTATGCCACGGCGATCTTCGAGATCGCGAAAGAGAATAATGACCTTGCGGGTCTGGAAACCGGAATCAATGATCTGTCAGCAGCATTGGGCGAAAGCGCCGAATTGCGCGACCTGATTGCGTCGCCTTTGGTTTCCCGCGCGGAACAAGAAGGCGCAATCACCGCCGTCGCTGACAAGATGGGTCTGCACGCGATCCTGCGCAACACGCTGGGTCTAATGGCGCAAAAACGCCGCCTGTTCGTCGTGCCGCAACTTGTTCAGGTATTGCGCGACATGCTGGCCGATGAGCGTGGCGAAGTGACCGCCGATGTCGCATCTGCCAAGGCGTTGACCAAAACCCAAATGGATAAACTGTCCAAGACGCTGTCTGAGCGTGTGGGCAAGACCGTGACAATCAATGCGACCGTGGATGAAAGCCTCATCGGCGGTCTTGTCGTTAAAGTGGGCTCGAAAATGATCGATAGCTCGATCCGTTCGAAGCTGAACTCCCTACAGAATGCAATGAAAGAGGTCGGATAAATGGGAATCCAAGCTGCAGAGATTTCTGCAATCCTGAAGGACCAGATCAAGAATTTTGGTCAGGAAGCCGAAGTGGCCGAGATCGGCCGCGTGCTGAGCGTCGGTGACGGGATTGCCCGTGTATACGGCCTGGACAACGTGCAAGCGGGTGAGATGGTCGAATTCCCCGGTGGCATCATGGGCATGGCCCTGAACCTTGAAAGCGACAACGTCGGTGTCGTTATCTTCGGTTCTGACCGTGACATCAAAGAAGGTGACACTGTTAAGCGCACCAACTCGATCGTGGACGTTCCGATCGGCGACGAGCTGCTGGGCCGCGTTGTTGACGGTCTGGGCAACCCGCTGGACGGCAAGGGCCCGATTAACGCGTCGAAGCGTGGCGTTGCAGACGTCAAAGCCCCCGGCATCATCCCGCGTAAATCGGTGCACGAGCCGATGGCAACCGGCCTTAAATCGGTTGACGCGATGATCCCGATTGGCCGTGGCCAGCGTGAGCTGATCATTGGTGACCGTCAGACCGGTAAAACTGCCGTCGCTTTGGACACCATCCTGAACCAGAAAACCTACAACGACGCAGCAGGCGACGACGAGTCGAAGAAACTCTACTGCGTCTACGTTGCGGTGGGTCAGAAGCGTTCGACCGTTGCCCAGCTGGTGAAGAAACTGGAAGAGTCCGGCGCGATTGAATATTCGATCGTTGTGGCCGCGACCGCGTCCGACCCGGCGCCGATGCAGTTCCTGGCGCCTTACGCCGCGACCGCGATGGCCGAGTACTTCCGCGACAACGGCCGCCACGCGCTGATCATCTATGATGACCTGTCGAAGCAGGCTGTTTCTTATCGTCAGATGTCGCTGCTGCTGCGCCGTCCGCCGGGACGTGAAGCGTATCCGGGTGACGTTTTCTACCTCCACTCCCGTCTGCTGGAACGTTCGGCGAAGCTGAACGAAGACTTCGGTGCAGGCTCGCTGACCGCTCTGCCGGTTATCGAAACTCAGGGTGGTGACGTTTCGGCCTTTATTCCGACCAACGTGATTTCGATCACCGACGGTCAGATCTTCCTGGAAACCGAACTTTTCTACCAGGGTATCCGTCCTGCTGTGAACACCGGTCTGTCGGTTTCGCGTGTGGGCTCTTCGGCTCAGACCAACGCAATGAAATCGGTTGCTGGTCCGGTTAAACTGGAACTGGCTCAGTACCGCGAAATGGCTGCGTTTGCGCAGTTTGGTTCCGACCTCGATGCCGCAACCCAGCAGCTGCTGAACCGTGGCGCGCGTCTGACCGAGCTGATGAAACAGCCGCAGTACTCGCCGCTGACCAACGCGGAAATCGTCTGCGTCATCTTCGCGGGCACCAACGGTTACCTCGACAAGATCGAAGTGTCCGACGTTGGCCGCTATGAGGCCGGTCTGCTGGCGCACCTGCGCGGCAAGCACGCTGACCTGCTACAGTGGCTCACCGACGAAGATCCGAAGATCAAAGGTGACGCGTCCGACAAGATCAAGGCAGCGATCGACGAATACGCCGCGACCTTCGCTTGATAGGAGGTTCCGATGCCTAGTCTGAAGGACCTTAAAAACAGGATCGAGTCGGTCAAATCGACCCGCAAGATCACCAAGGCCATGCAGATGGTCGCGGCCGCTAAACTGCGCCGCGCCCAGGAATCTGCCGAAGCCTCGCGCCCCTATGCCGAGCGGTTCAATGCCGTGATGGCGGGGCTGGCGGCTTCGGTCGGGGGCAGCGACAGCGCCCCCAAACTGCTCCGTGGTACGGGCAGTGATGATGTGCATCTGCTGGTTGTGATGACAGCTGAACGCGGCCTGTGCGGCGGCTTCAATGCGAACATCGCCAAGCTCGCCCGCGCCAAAGCGGAAGAGCTGCGCGGCAAAGGCAAGACGGTCAAGGTTCTGACCGTCGGCAAGAAAGGCCGCGACGCGCTCAAGCGTGATTTTGGCGATCTGTTTGTTGGGCATATCGACCTGAGCGAGGTCAAGCGCATTGGCTATATCAACGCGCAAGACATCGCCAAGGACGTCCTGTCCCGCTTTGACGGGGGTGAGTTCGACGTTGCCACGATCTTCTACTCGAAGTTCGTCAACGTTGTGACCCAGATCCCGACGGCACAGCAGGTCATCCCCGCCTCGTTCGAGGACACCGAGGGTGACGACAGCGGTGCGGTATTCGACTACGAGCCCAGCGAAGAGGCCATTCTGGCCGACCTGCTGCCCAAGGGGGTTGCGACCGCGATCTTCTCGGCTCTGCTCGAAAACGGAGCGTCTGAACAGGGTGCACGGATGTCCGCGATGGACAACGCTACACGCAACGCGGGTGAGATGATCGATAAGCTGACGATCCAGTTCAACCGCTCGCGTCAGGCCGTGATCACCAACGAGCTGATTGAAATTATTTCCGGCGCCGAAGCGCTGTAAGAAAACCGGAGACGAAACATGGCGAATGCAAAAGGCAAAGTCACACAGATCATCGGGGCCGTCGTCGACGTGCACTTCGAAGATCAGCTGCCTGAAATTCTGAACGCGCTGGAAACCACCAACAACGGCAAGCGCCTGGTGTTGGAAGTTGCTCAGCACCTGGGTGAAAACACTGTCCGCACCATCGCGATGGACGCGACCGAAGGTCTGGTCCGTGGCGAGGCCGTCACCGACACCGGCGCACCGATCTCGGTTCCGGTTGGCAACGCAACCTTGGGCCGCATCCTGAACGTTGTCGGCGAGCCGATCGACGAAAAAGGCCCGGTCGAAGCTTCTGAGGCCCGTGCGATCCACCAGCCTGCGCCGACCTTCGACGAACAGTCGACTGAATCGGAAGTTCTGGTGACCGGCATCAAGGTTGTTGACCTGCTGGCCCCCTATGCCAAAGGCGGTAAGATCGGCCTGTTCGGCGGTGCCGGCGTTGGTAAAACCGTTCTGATCATGGAACTGATCAACAACATCGCAAAAGTACACTCGGGCTTCTCGGTGTTCGCGGGTGTTGGTGAACGGACCCGTGAAGGGAACGACCTGTACCACGAGATGATCGAATCGAACGTTATTAAACCGGACAACCTGTCGGAATCGCAGGTGGCCCTGGTTTACGGTCAGATGAACGAACCTCCGGGAGCCCGTGCACGTGTTGCTCTGACCGGTCTGACCCTGGCCGAGCAGTTCCGCGACCAGTCCGGTACCGACGTTCTGTTCTTCGTCGACAACATCTTCCGCTTCACGCAGGCGGGTTCCGAGGTTTCGGCTCTGCTGGGTCGTATTCCTTCCGCTGTGGGCTATCAGCCGACACTGGCCACCGACATGGGCGCCCTGCAGGAACGCATCACCTCGACCAAGTCGGGCTCGATCACCTCGGTGCAGGCGATCTACGTGCCTGCGGACGACTTGACCGACCCCGCGCCGGCAACCTCGTTTGCGCACCTGGACGCGACCACCGTTCTTAACCGTGCGATCTCGGAAAAGGGTATTTACCCTGCGGTTGACCCGCTTGACTCGACCTCGCGTCTGCTGGATCCGGCTATCGTTGGTGAAGAGCACTACAAGGTTGCGACCGACGTTCAGCAGATCCTCCAGCGCTACAAGTCGCTGCAGGACATCATCGCCATCCTTGGCATGGACGAACTGTCGGAAGAGGACAAACTGACCGTGGCCCGCGCTCGTAAGATCGAACGCTTCCTGTCGCAGCCGTTCGACGTGGCCGAAGTCTTCACCGGTTCGCCCGGTGTTCAGGTTCCTCTGGATGTCACCATCTCGTCGTTCAAGGCCGTTGTGGCTGGCGAATACGATCACCTGCCCGAAGCGGCCTTCCTGATGGTTGGCGGCATCGAAGAAGTGATCGCGAAAGCCGAGAAGATGGCAGCAGAAGCCGCCTAAGGAGTATCCCTGATGGCAAACACGATGCAATTCGACCTCGTCAGCCCCGAGCGGAGCCTTGCTTCGCTTGAGGCCACCGCGGTCCAGATTCCCGGCGCGGACGGGGACATGACTGCGATGCCGGATCATGCCCCCACCATCACCACGCTGCGCCCGGGCATCCTAAAGGTCGAGGCACCCGAAGGGGCCAGCGAATACCTGGTCACCGGAGGGTTTGCCCAGATCAACGGCGATAGCCTGTCGGTTCTGGCTGAAAAGGCCATTCCGGTTGCCGAAGTAACCCGGTCGCATCTGGACGACCTGATCGCCGAGGCCCGCGCCTCGCACGAGGCGGCAAAGGAAGGCGATGACCAAACCATCGTTGACGACGCCGCCAAGCTGCTGGCCGATATGGAAGCCCTTGGAACGCATATGAGCCTGTAAGGCTCAGTAAATGCTAAAGAAAAAAACGGCTCCGCCAGCGCGGGGCCGTTTTTTGTCGTGATTTTGCCGAAGGCGCAGGGTAAGTGTATTGGATAATTAGACAAAGATATCAGAATGAAGACATTTCGAACCCACCCGATTGGTATTGACCAAGGCGAGGCAGTGCTATTTTCCGATTTTGCTGATGGCGGGGATATGTGGACAGGTGAGGGCCCGCGTGAGCGGCGTTCAACCATCACATTCAGCCAACCGTTCCGCTCGGCGCCCGTTGTTCAAATCGGCGTATCACTGTGGGATGTGGATACGTCCTCGGTGCTGCGCGCCGAAGTGGCAACTTGTGACATCACACCTGAAGGATTTATTGCGGTCTTCCGAACCTGGTCTGACACGCGTATTGCCCGGACCCGGGTGAACTGGACCGCAATTGGAGAGATCAGCCACGAGGATGACTGGCATGTATTCTAGCGCGCCAGCAGCGACGCGCTAGACGAGGCGTCCGCCGTTTTACGCTTCAATCATATCCACGCGAGTTGCGTGGCGGCCACCTTCGAATTCGGCGCTCAAAAACGCATCGACGATATCAAGTGCCGTTCCTTCACCGATAACGCGCGCGCCGATGGACAGCATGTTGGCGTCGTTGTGCTGACGGATCATCCGAGCCGAGAAGGTGTCCGAGCACACGCCACAGCGGATGCCGGGCACTTTGTTGGCGGCCATCATAATGCCCTGACCAGTGCCGCACAGAATGATCCCAAGCGCGCAATCACCTGAGGCCACCGCCTCGGCCGCGGCTTTACCGTGCAGAGGGTAGTGCGTGCTTTCCGGTGTGGTTGGGCCGATATCGACCACGTCCCAGCCCTGTGCGGCAATGTGGTTGGCTATAGCCTGGCGCAGTTCAATGGCTGCGTGGTCGCTTGAGAGGACGATGCGTTTTGAAGAGGTCACGAAAAGGTCCTGCTTTTGTGTGTGAGCGTAAAAGGGCGACCCACTGGGCCGCCCATCAGACTTAATCCATGTGGTACATGGATTCGTAGATCGGGGTCAGGGTCTTGTCCTCGAACAGGGACGACACGCTGGTGCCGTTCCAGATGTTCAGGATTGCCTGTGTAAAGATCGGTGCCGTCGGCACGATCCGGATGTTCTTGGCTTTGTTGATCTCGGGCGTCGGTTGGATCGTGTCGGTCAGCACCAGGGATTTCATAACCGAGTTCGTCACACGCTCGACCGCAGGGCCGCTCATGACGCCGTGAGTGATGTAGGAGTGGACCTCTTTCGCGCCATTATCCATCAGAACCTGCGCCGCTTTGCACAAAGTGCCAGCAGTGTCACACATGTCGTCCACGATCAGGCAGATCTTGTCTTTAACGTCGCCAATCACAGTCATCTCGGCCACTTCGCCCGCCTTTTCGCGACGTTTGTCGACGATCGACAAGGGGGCATTTATCCGTTTGGCAAGCTCACGGGCACGTGCCACGCCGCCAACATCCGGTGAAACAACCATGATTTCGTCCAGTCTGTCCTTAAACTGATGTTTCACATCAAGGGCAAAGACCGGCGAAGCATAGAGGTTGTCGACCGGAATATCGAAGAAACCCTGAATCTGGGCGGCGTGCAGGTCCATGGTCAGAACGCGCTCGATCCCGGCGCCGGTCAGCATGTTGGCGACCAGTTTGGCGGAAATAGGCGTACGGGCCTTTGTGCGGCGGTCCTGACGGGCATAGCCAAAATAGGGGATGACTGCGGTGATCCGCTGGGCCGAAGACCGACGCAGTGCATCGGCGATGATCAGCAGTTCCATCAGGTTGTCATTGGCGGGGTTCGAGGTTGGCTGGACAATGAACATGTCCTCGCCCCGGACGTTTTCGAACACTTCGACGAAAATCTCGCCGTCATTGAACCGTTCGACCCGCGCATCGACCAGACCCTGATCGACACCGCGATACAGGCTCATTCGGCGAGCAATGGATTCGGCAAGCGGAAGATTGGCGTTCCCAGCGATAAGCTTGGGTTCGTTGAGTGTCGGCATCGGCTGAGGTCCCCGGGCAGCAATGGCAGAATGTGACAGATTCGTGATGTTGACACCGCTTAGCATGGCCTTACCGTCCAGCAAAGATAACGCAGTGGAGAAAGTGCACATGGCCGATATTGACTACTTTTTTGCGACAATCTCGCCATACACGTATCTGGCGGGCAACCGGCTTGAGGAGATTGCGGCCAAGCATGGTGCAACGATCAACTACAAACCGCTGGACATCATGTCGCTGTTCGGGCGCACGGGTGGAACACCCCCGAAAGATCGGCATAAGTCGCGCGTCGAATACCGAGTACAGGAACTGCTGCGCCAGTCAAGAAACCTGGGAATGGCGTTCAATCTGCAACCGGCGCATTGGCCGACCAATGCCGCGCCGTCCTCTTACGCGGTGATCGCTGCATCGAAAGACGGTGCAGGAGATGTGGGGAAGCTGGTTCATTCCCTCCTACGAGCCTGCTGGGCCGAAGAAAAGGACATCGCGCAGGACGATGTGATCCGCGATTGCCTGACGCAAGCTGGGTTTGATCCGAACCTTGCCGATAGCGGCCTGTTGGTCGGAGCCGAGACTTATGCCGCCAATCTGGAAGAGGCCGTTGACCGCGGTGTTTTCGGCGCGCCGTTCTATATCACCGAAGATGATCAAAGGTTCTGGGGACAGGATCGTCTTGACGATCTGGACCGGCACCTGACCGAGATGAAGGGCGCCTAAAGCAGGGCGAGGAACCGGTCGATTTCATCTGCGCTGATAGACCAATCGCAGACAAGACGGCAGGCAAGTATCTCGTCATCATTCGCGCCGTCCAACTCGGCCCCCCAGAGGTGATAGACAGCCCCGGCCTCGTGTAGTTGCTTGTGCCGGGCGCGGGAAAACTGGGCAAAGATCATGTTGGCATGCGGTTCGTGCAGGAACGAGGCACCTTTGGCGCGCAGTCCATCGGCCAGACGGGCACAATTGGCATTGGCCTGACGCGCCAATTGCAGCCACAAGTCGTCCTGTAAATAGGCCGCCATCTGGGCCGACAGGTAGCGGTGCTTCGAGAACAGATGCGCGCCGCGTTTGCGGCGCAGCTCAAACTCCCAGGCTTTGGATTCGTCAAAGAAAACGACGGCCTCAACGCCCATCAAGCCGTTCTTGGTGCCGCCAAAACTGACCACATCGACACCCGCTTTCCAGGTCATATCAGCCGGAGAGCAGTTCAGCGCCACCAATGCGTTGGTAAAGCGCGCACCGTCCAGATGAACAGGCAGACCATATTCCTTGGCTACGCCGCATAGTGTTTGCAGTTCTTCCAACGTGTAGACCGAGCCGCGCTCGGTTACTTGAGTGATCGAAACAGGGCCACGCTGCGGGCCGTGCACGCCACGGGTCTCTTCGGCCAGAATCGAGCGACGCAGAGCCACAGGCTCCATCTTGTCGCCGCCGGGCACCAGGGTCAGCTTAGCGCCGCTATAGAATTCCGGCGCGTTGCACTCATCTTCGTGGATATGGGCCACGGGAGAGCAAAACACGGTATCCCACGGGTTCGACAGCGTTGCCAATGCCAGCGAATTCGCCGCAGTGCCAGTCGCCACCAGATAAACCGCCGCGCCCGGAGCCTCAAAGATACCGCGGATGCGATCCCGTACCTCGTTCATCAGCGTATCGGCCCCATAGGCCATCTGATACCCTTGATTGGCTTCGTTCAACGCGGCCATGACATTTGGGTGAACCGGACCGGAATTGTCAGAAGCGAAGTACATCAGTTGGGCTCCTCGATAATATAGTCTTCCCATTCTTCCATGGGTGTC
Source organism: Ruegeria sp. AA6 (assembly GCF_056542865.1). NCBI lineage: Bacteria > Pseudomonadati > Pseudomonadota > Alphaproteobacteria > Rhodobacterales > Roseobacteraceae > Ruegeria > Ruegeria sp. AA6. Next base: position 92,094 of record NZ_JBQGAN010000015.1, on the reverse strand, counting down.
TCGAACTCGGACACTGTGCGCCCCTGAACCGAAACGCCCGCGGCGTGCACGCTGTCCGGCGTACCAGATATCAAAGGGTGCCAGTCGTAAAGAGGTTTCCCTTCCCACAACAGCCGATAGGCACAAGTCTGCGGCAGCCAGTAGGCGTGGTCGTCGATGTTGTCAGGCTTCATCACGATACATTCCGGCACAAATTGATGGCGGATATCGTATTGCGTGCAGCGGCAACTCTCATCGTCCAGCAGGCGGCAGGCAACGCAAGTCAGTGCGACCTCGCCGGTGTCTTCGTCTTCCAGCTTGTTCAGGCAGCATTTGCCGCAGCCGTCACACAACGCCTCCCATTCGCGCTGATTCATTTTGGTCAGCGGTTTACGCTCCCAGAACCGGGGGCTCAGGCCGTTGCGATCAATCGGGTCGGTCGTCATAACGCTGCCAACAGGGCGCGGGCCTTGTCGCAATCGGCATCCATTTGCGTGATAAGACCATCCAGCCCGTCAAATGTCATCTCGGGGCGCAAGTATTCGACCAGTCCAACCGACAAGGTTGCGCCATATAGATCGCCCGAGAAGTCGAACAGGAAGGTTTCGATATTGGGCACCTCTCCGTTGAACATCGGTCGGGTGCCAACGGACGCAGCGCCGTGATAGCTGCCTTCGTGCGGCCCATCCAATACATCAACCAGCACAGCGTAGACGCCGAATTTCGGTGGGTGCAGCCCTTCGATGGACATATTCGCAGTGGGGAAACCCAAATCGCGCCCGCGTTGTTCGCCGCCGATCACTTCGCCCTCGATCCGGTGCCAATGGCCCAGCATCGCGGCTGCATTGCGGGGGCGGCCTTCGGTCAATGCAGTGCGGATCGCCGTTGAAGAGACCACATTCTCGGACCGTTCCATCAGTGGCGCGATGGTGACGCCAAAGCCCATTTGTTGCCCAAAACGGACCATGTCTTCCGCCGTTCCGCTGCGGCCCTTGCCGAAACAGAAATCGGACCCAACGACCACATGCGAGATACCCAGCCCGTCGCAGATCACGTCGCGCGCGAATTCCGCCGGGGTCAGCCCTGCCAAGGCCGCGTTGAAAGGCAGTTCATAGAGTTGTTGAACCCCAAGCTTCTCAAGTCGGTGCGCCCGCGCATTGCTGCGCATCAGGCGAAAGGGTGGGGCATCGGGGGCGAAATATTCACGCGGATGCGGCTCGAAAGTTAGCACACCCAACGGCGCGTCCGGGGCAGCACTACGCGCCAGTTCGATCACCGACTGGTGACCGACGTGAACGCCGTCAAAATTCCCGATCGCCACACTGGCGCCGCGGTCTTCAGGTTCGGTAAATTGGAAATCCCGGATGATGCGCATAGGCGAGTGCGTAGCGGCGCGAGTCAATTTGTTCAAGCTGCAGTTTGAATTTGAAGAACGCGACCCGACAAAATAACGCTAAACTGACCAATATGCCGGATAATGCTGGCGGTGATATCAAGCAAAACACGCTGATTGCGGACAACAGCTTGATTCGAAAAAAAACTTAAGTGTAGACTACATACCCGGTTTTCAGAAATTGCTGCGATCCGGATCGAGGCCCGGCCAGGTTCACATGAACCCAGCACAGGAGGCAGACCCATGTATCGATTGCGATTGTTCGCGATCCGCCATGCCCGCACTTTCGAGTGGATTTACAAATGTGTCGAACGCGGCATGGTCGCTATGGACCCGGTCTTTGCTAAGATCGGTTACAACCGCGTCGAACGTCCGATCGCGCTGGTCGAGAAAGGCGTCAAAACCCTGCTGTTTGACTGCAAGATGTGTGGGCAATGCGTGTTGTCTTCTACCGGCATGTCCTGTCCGATGAATTGCCCAAAGCAATTGCGTAATGGCCCGTGTGGCGGCGTACGTCCCGGTGGATTCTGCGAGGTAAAGCCAGACATGAAATGTGTCTGGGCATTGGCGTGGGATGGGGCGAGCCGCATGCGTGACGGAGGCGACAAGATCAAAGAAGTCTTGCCGCCGGTGGAACATACGTTACGCGGATCTTCATCCTGGTTGCGCGTCAGCCGAGAGATTGCTGCACATGAACGCGAAGCCCGTGACGCCGCGCGAGTGACCCTGGCGCAAGCGTTCCCAGAGGCGCGCGAGAATGAACCCTCAGCGGCACCTCTGGCCGCCGAGCCGCCCAACGCCGTGAATCGGGAGCTGAAGAAATGAACGACGCCCCCCGCAGCGAGATCGAGCCGATCGGCTACGTTCCCGTTCCCGAAGGATATGTGTCGCACAGTCGTTTGGAGAGAGTTTTGCGCTCGGGTCGTTTCGCGGTTACGGCAGAGTTGAACCCACCCGACAGCGCGGACCCCGAGGACGTCTTTCAGGCGGCTCAGCCGCTTGGTGAAGTAGCCGACGCTATCAATGCAACTGATGCTTCAGGTGCCAATTGCCATATGTCTTCCATCGGAATTTGTGCGTTGCTTACGCGTGCGGGCTATTCTCCCGTCTATCAGATTTCTTGCCGAGATCGAAACCGGATCGCAATTCAGGGCGACGTGTTAGGTGCCGCGGCGTTGGGTGTGAGCAATGTGCTTTGTTTGACCGGTGACGGCGTAGGTGTAGGGGATCAGCCGGGGGCAAAGCCGGTGTTCGACTTCGATTCCCTGACTTTGTTGCGTACAATCCGCACAATGCGCGATCAGGGAACGTTTCTTTCTGGCCGTAAGATCACCCGCGCGCCTCAGTTGTTTCTTGGGGCGGCGGAAAATCCTTGCATACCACCTTATGACTGGCGTCCGGACCGGCTGGCAAAGAAGGTTGAAGCAGGTGCCGAATATATTCAGACCAACTATATCTACGACATTCCGTTATTTGAGAAATTCATGGCTCGGGTGCGGGATGCCGGTCTGGACAAAAAAGTTTTCATTATTGCTGGTGTAGGTCCTCTCGCCTCGGCGCGTGCGGCACGCTGGATGCGCAGCAATGTGCCTGGAATTCACATCCCGGATCAGGTCATTGAGCGGATGGAAAAGGCGGAAAAGCCTGGTGACGAGGGAAAAAAGATTTGTATAGAACTGATCCAGCAGATCCGGGATATCGCCGGTGTTTCTGGTGTTCACGTGATGGCTTACAGGCGTGAGCATGTAGTTTCGGAGATCATTCTAGAATCCGGGGCGTTGAAGGGGCGAAATCGTGCGCGCTCAACTTGAAAACCGTATGGAATTCAGTAATTTTTATGGGAGCTAACAGCAAAAGGCACAAGTTCTGCGCCTTTGCTTGGGTTGCTTCGCCAATCAGTCGAATTTGCGTGACGGGGCAAGAACCATCGCTTCGCCAATCAAAACTTTCTTGCCATCAACGGCGCAGTGACAATCCAGTTTAACCCGGCGCTTAGCGAAGTCGATGTCGATCACCTTGACCTCAGCATAAACCATGTCGCCAGGGCGGACAGGGGCAAGGAACTTCAGCGACTGGCCCATATAAACCGTGCCGTGACCGGGCAATTGCTCACCAATCACAGCCGAGATCAGACCGGCGGTCAGCATGCCATGCGCGATGCGGCCTTCGAATATCGTGTCACGGGCATATTCGTCATCCAGATGCACCGGATTCCGGTCGGTCGACACCTGCGCGAACATCTCGATATCTTCATCTGTCACCACTTTGCGCAGGTGACGGGTCATGCCCATTTCGATGTCTTCAATACAGATCGTGCCGCGCGGAAGATTGTCCAACATGTCGCCCTCACTTCGATTCATTGGGCAACAAAACAATCAAAGTTGCCCGTGTTCGGCAACTTTATTACTTCGCAGTCGCAGAAAATCAAGCATTTTCTGCTTACCTCAGACGGCCGATCGTATAGGTTGGATTGATGTTTTCCCTTGCAATATAATCGGTTAGAGATTCATGGTGCGGATGGTGCGACGTTTTGGTTTCGGCGGCAGCCAATCCGCCCGATATGAACAGAGAATCAATCCCCTCTCCCATGCCTCCCAGAATGTCGGTATGGGGGCCGTCGCCGATCACCAGAATGTCGCCGTCGGGGATATCGTGACCCAGTTCCTGCAGCCGGCGCCGGGCCAGATCGTAAATCGGCGGGTGCGGCTTGCCGAAATAAAGGCTCTCTCCGCCCATTTCGGTATAGAGTTTTGCCAACGCCCCGGCGCACCATTCCCGTACCTCGCCGCGATCAACCACAATGTCAGGATTGGCGCAGAGCAGTTTCATGCCTTTCTGTTTGGCGTACAGAAAATCCGGACGGTTCACCGCCGGGTCCGCCATAGGATCAAACGGGCCACAGCAGACGATCCCTTCGGCCTCATCCAGAGGCACACGTTCGATGTGGATCGGTTGGTGCAGCAGCTTGAGCGGCTCAAAAAAGCCTGCATCCCGCTGCCATTCGCCCATGAAATAAACCTTTTCACCAACCGCGCCCCGAAACATCGCCGAGCGTGCCGAGTCGCCGCTGGTGGCGATGGTGTCATAGGCGTCGGCGGGAACGTTGAAGTGAACCAATTGCTCGGCCACGCCCGCGCGGGGTTTCGGAGAGTTCGTGACCAGCACCACAACTCCACCCTTTGCGCGGTATTCCTTGAGGGCGGCAACGGCCTCCGGGAAGGCGGTAATCCCGTTATGAACACAGCCCCAAAGGTCGACGAACAGAGCCTTATAACGGTCAGAAACTTCGGACAGGGCGTGGATGATCTGGGTCATTGAAGGCCTCGGGGAATAAATTGAGAAGTTGCGTCAGCTATCGCAAAGCTGGAGCGTTTTGACCATCCCGCAAAGTGGATTGCCGTTGAAATACGGCTGCTGTCAGTTTTCTTCTGTGATTTTTTGTACGTCTGGTGCTTGCTGAACGGCGTCGGTGCCCAGAATGATCTGCGCACCTATTCGGTTCTGGAAACGAACAACAACCAGATAGCCCGGTCCAAGTTCCCCCCTCAGAACGTCAACCAAAGGTGTCTCGCGCAGGCTTTCTGGCAGAAGTCCCACGATCGAAGAAACTTTGTAAGCCGCTTCGATGGGAAGGTCGACGATCAGCCAGATATCGGCATGTTTGTTTTTGGCGTTCACGTCGACACGGATGATCTCGACCGATACGGGATCGGCCCAATCGCGGATGGTTTGTGCAAGCTGCGCCTCGGTCCGGGTTTCGAGGTAACGGTTGTACGTTGATTTGCCCAGTTGAAGGACGACGAAGGCAAGAAAGGCCAATGTCACCACAACGCTGGCGGTAAAGTTCAGTTTGCGGCGCCCCTTGCTGAACACGACCGAGCGGGCTGCATAAACGATATAGACGGCACACGCGGACAGGATGATCGCGCCCAGGTTTGTGGCGAACAGCAAACCTGCCTCGTATGCTTCGGCCGGTTCGCCGAAATAGAGCAGAACGCCCGAGGCTGATAGTGGGGGCACCAGTGAAACGCCGATGGCCGCACCGGGCAGCAGGCTGGCCTCGGACCTGTTGATCTGCACATATGCACCTGCCACGCCTGCGGCTAGGGCGACGATCAGGTCTTCGGTGCCTGGATCGGTACGGGCCAGAACCTGGTCGGGGATCAGGATGCCACGCGGAACGTCGGCGACATATACCAGACACCAAGCGAGCAAAACGCACAGAACGGCCGCGCCGCAGACGATCAGCGCGAGGCTAAACGCGCGGCCCAACCACCCCATGACCATAGCGGCAGCTACGCCAAGAATGGGTGTCATCAGCGGGGCCACCAGCATCGCGGCGATGACCACAGCTCCGGAATTACGCAACATTCCCATTGTGGCAATCACGACGGACAGCGTCAGCAGCATGGCAAAGCGCCGCCAATAGGCCGCTTTGTCACTGCCTTCGAACCGCAGGATGCTGCGCGTTATACTTAACTTACGCGTACTCATACTTTGGATTTGATCCGGTACCCCTTGTGTCAACCAGCTTAACAACGGATGTGGTTCGAGCAAATCCTGGAAGGCAATGAAAAAAGGCGCCCACTTGGGGCGCCTTATTCTGAAGTGTTCCGAAGATCAGACTTTGAGGTTCGGGATGATCTGTTTTTTACGGCTCATGATGCCGGGCAGGACCACGGCGTCGCCGTCGACGCTTGCGCCAAAGCTTTTCTCGGCTACGCCCTTCACCAGATCATTGGGAACCAGCAGGGTGGCTTCTTCGTTCAGGATGTCGACGACGAACAGCAGAACCTGATCAACGCCGTCTTCCTTGGCGACGTCGACCATCGAACCCGCCAGGCTGGCTTTGCGGTCCAGCACGACGCCCGGCGCGGTGGTTTCCAGAACCGAGACGCGGAACTTGGTGCCATCGACTTCGTATTCCTTGCTGTCCATGCGGATCAGTTCAGCGTCCGAGAACGAGGAGACGTCGGATTTCGCCGCGAACATGTCGGCGGCATAGGCCGAGACGTCCAGACCCAGATCGGCAGCCAGTTTCTCGGCCACGTCGCGGTCATGCGCGGTGGTGGTGGGCGAGCGGAATTCCAGTGTGTCCGACAGGATGCAGGTCAGCGCAGCGCCCTTGACGGCGTCGGGCATCTTGGCGGCGTCGTCACCCATCAGGTCGACCATGATGGTCGCAGTGCAGGCCAGCGGGCGCACGGTGATGTCGATCGGGCCCTTGGTTTCCAGACCACCGACCAGCTTGTGGTGGTCGATGATGGCGCGGATGTCGGCGCTGTTGACGTTGGCCGGCAACTCGGCCGGGTTGTTGGTGTCAACAATGACAACCGGCGCGTCCGCTTCGACATCGTCGATGATGCGCGGCTTCGGCAGGTCCCAGCGATGCAGCATGAACGCGGCTTCGGTGTTGGGTTCGCCCAGCAACACAGGCTCGGCCTGTTCGCCTTTGATTTCGTTCAGGTACCACGACCACAGGATCGGAGAGCCGGTGGAATCGGTATCGGGGGATTTGTGACCAAATACGAGGGTTGTCATGTCAACGTCCTGAGGATGATAAATTTGCGCGCCTTATAGGGCGCTCTGCCGGGGTTGTCACCCGGCAGTGATCATGCTGCGACGGTTGGTCTGATTTTTAGTTCGTTCGGTCAGAAAGGCGCACGCGTCAGCGAATAACCGGCTTGCTGCAACTGGTTCAGAAGACCGTGTTCTCCTCCCAGATGTCCGGCACCCACTGCGATCACCGCAGTCTGATCCTGGATGTTCAGAATATGTTTCATCCAGTTATTGTTTCGCTCGACAAGAAGCCGCTGTTCGAACCCATCCCACTCTTCGTCGAAAACCTCGTGCGACAGCCCCGAGGCATCGCGCCCCTGCAGGCGCGCCAACTGAATGATCTCGGCGTGCTGTTCTTCGATATAGGCATTGGCCATCGTCGCCAACTGATCCTCGCTGCCCCCAAACGCATCGGCCATTCGAACAAGGGACTGCACTTGTTTCTCGATGGGATGACTATCGAACATGGTCATCAGATCTTCGATCTCTTCAAGCGAGTATTGTGGAATGCCATATTCTTCGGCCAGATCACTCAGGCGCGCATCCATTCCGTGTTTGGCAGTTGGGTCCTGGATCATGCAGGGTGGAATGCCCAGCATCATACTGAGGAACCACGGACGCATTTTTGCAGCCATCCAACTGGGGATTCCGCGTTCGGCCAGCCCGCCGGAAAGGGCGGCCCAGTCCTTATCTGACATCATTTCTATCAGAGTCGGCCCCGAGGTTATCAGAACGGGGCTAAGGTCGCTGGCCAGGGTCTTTTCAAATGCCGTCAACTTATCTTCGGTGACTTCAAAGAAAAATGCGTCAGCTTGGCTGAGTGTGGGTGTCAGACGTTCGACCACCGTATCCATACGCGGGTCGTTGCTGTGAAGGGTTCCGATCAGGTGCAGCACCGTGTCGTCTTTGGTTGCGATCCAGTGGTTGCCTTCGGGAAAGGGGGTCTCAGCCAGCGTGTGTTCGATTTCGGCCCGCAGTTCGGGCGCTAAGTCTGCTCTTAGATCCTGACCTTCACAAGCTGCATAGGCGCAGACCGGCAGGAACAAGGAAATGAAGAGGAACAACAGTCGCATCAGAGTCATCCAGTATACTCAGCAAGGGTTTCTTAGGTGACCTTGCAGTGGCCGAGGCGTTGGTTCAAGCAACTTGCTGTGTTGTTCGGCTCATCTGTGTCTGGCATTCCACAACAATTCGCCTAGCATGCGGATATGGAGCGTGAGCAGGATCTTTATCCCCCGATCAAGGCGCTGTTAGAGCGCCAGGGCTATACCGTGAAAGGCGAGGTCGGTGCAGCCGATATCGTGGCCGTTCGGCTCGGGGAAGAGCCCGTGATTGTCGAACTGAAACTGCGGTTTTCTCTGGCACTGTTCCATCAGGCTATCACGCGGCTCAAGGCGACCGATCAGGTTTATATCGGCGTCTGCAAACCCAAGGGCCGTACGGCGCGGCGGGCTCTGAAAGATAATCTGGCATTGTGCAGGCGGCTGGGTCTTGGGCTGATTACCGTACGCTCTGATGGCGCTGTCGAGGTTCAGTGCGATCCCGGCCCCTACGCACCACGTAAGAACAAAGCCAAGGCCGCCCGGCTGCTGCGTGAGTTTGACCGGCTGGAGGGCGATCCCAATGCGGGCGGTGCTACGCGACATGGAATTGTAACGGCTTATCGTCAGGACGCTTTGAAATGCGCGGCGCATCTCGCCGAATGTGGTGCGACCAAAGGATCGGACGTGGCCAAGGCGACCGGCGTTACAGCGGCCACCCGTCTGATGCGGGAAAATCACTATGGCTGGTTCGACAAGGTTGAAACGGGAATTTACGCCCTGACCGAAGCCGGACAGGAGGGTCTGAAACACTGGGCTTATAGTTGGGAAACGACCGACTGAGGCTGATTGTCAAAAAATCCATCACAGCTTGTTGACTCGGGGTTTTAGACCCCCTAGCTATTCGTCGTTATCACTCGCAAGGGTCGAGTGCTAACGCCTCGCCAGATGGCGGGGGGGATAAACAAACTTTGAGCCCAAGGAGCTGCAAAGATGGCATTGAAACCGCTTCATGACCGCGTGCTGGTTCGCCGTACCGAAAGCGAAGAGAAAACCGCAGGCGGCCTGATCATTCCTGACAGCGCAAAAGAAAAGCCCAGCGAAGGCGAAGTCGTTGCAACCGGCGAAGGCGCACGCAAGGACAGCGGCGAACTGATCGCAATGGCTGTAAAAGCTGGTGACAAGATCCTGTTCGGCAAATGGTCGGGCACTGAGGTTCAGGTCAACGGCGAAGAGCTGCTGATGATGAAAGAAAGCGACATCATGGGGATCATCGAGTAAGCCCGCGCGCTTCCTCTGATCTTCATTCCAATACATTTTCTCAAGGAGAAACGACATGGCTGCAAAGGACGTCAAGTTCGACACCGATGCCCGTAACCGCATGCTGGCAGGTGTGAACATCCTGGCCGATGCTGTTAAAGTGACCCTCGGCCCCAAAGGCCGCAATGTGGTTCTGGACAAATCCTTCGGCGCACCGCGCATCACCAAAGACGGTGTATCGGTTGCCAAGGAAATCGAACTGGAAGACAAGTTCGAAAACATGGGCGCGCAAATGGTGAAAGAAGTCGCCAGCCGCACCAATGACGAAGCCGGTGACGGCACCACCACCGCGACCGTTCTGGCCCAAGCCATCGTTCGCGAGGGTCTGAAGCAGGTTGCTGCTGGCCTGAACCCGATGGACCTGAAGCGCGGCATCGACCTGGCGACAGCCAAAGTTGTTGCAGGCATCAAAGACGCGTCGCGTGAAGTCAAAGACTCGGCAGAAGTTGCTCAGGTTGGCACCATCTCGGCCAACGGCGAAGCCGAAATCGGCCAGCAGATCGCAGACGCGATGCAAAAGGTTGGCAACGAAGGCGTTATCACCGTCGAAGAAAACAAAGGTCTGGAAACCGAGACCGATGTTGTCGAAGGTATGCAGTTCGACCGTGGTTACCTGTCGCCTTACTTCGTCACCAACGCAGACAAGATGATCGCAGAACTCGACGACTGCATGATCCTGCTGCACGAAAAGAAACTGTCCTCGCTGCAGCCGATGGTTCCGCTGCTCGAGCAGGTGATCCAGTCGCAGAAGCCTCTGCTCATCATTGCCGAGGATGTTGAAGGCGAAGCGTTGGCAACTCTGGTTGTCAACAAACTGCGCGGCGGCCTGAAAATTGCTGCTGTCAAAGCACCGGGCTTCGGCGATCGCCGCAAAGCGATGCTGCAGGACATCGCGATCCTGACCGGCGGTCAGGTCATCAGCGAAGATCTGGGCATGAAGCTCGAGTCCGTCACCATGGACATGCTGGGCACCGCCAAGAAAATCGAAATCACCAAAGACGAAACCACTATCGTCGACGGTGCTGGCGAGAAGGCCGAGATCGAAGCACGTGTTGCTCAGATCCGTACCCAGATCGAAGAAACCTCGTCGGACTATGACCGTGAGAAGCTGCAAGAGCGCGTTGCCAAGCTGGCAGGCGGTGTTGCCGTGATCCGCGTCGGCGGCATGACTGAAGTTGAAGTGAAAGAGCGTAAAGACCGTGTGGACGATGCTCTGAACGCAACCCGCGCTGCCGTACAGGAAGGCGTTGTTGTCGGCGGTGGTGTTGCTCTGGTTCAGGCCGGTAAAGCACTGAACGATCTGGAAGGCGCAAACGCAGACCAGAACGCAGGCATCAATATCGTTCGTAAGGCAATCGAAGCGCCTCTGCGCCAGATCGCTGAGAACGCAGGCGTGGACGGTGCCGTTGTTGCTGGCAAAGTGCGCGAGTCCTCGGACGCGGCCTTCGGCTTCAACGCGCAGACCGAAGAATATGGCGACATGTTCTCGTTCGGCGTGATCGACCCGGCCAAAGTTGTCCGTACCGCTCTGGAAGACGCGGCATCGGTTGCTGGTTTGCTGGTCACAACCGAAGCGATGGTTGCAGACAAGCCGCAGAAAGACGCACCTGCCGCAGGCGGCATGCCCGACATGGGCGGCATGGGCGGCATGATGTAAGCTGCTTAGGCCATAGTGCTTAAGAGCGGGGTCGCCTTCGGGCGGCCCCGTTTCGCGTTGAATGGCCGCTCTGCGGCCATACCTCCGGCGGGAGTATTTTCGAAAAGATGAAGCGCGCGTGGTTTTCCGTGGGAAAGTAAGTGTGCAAACCCCCTTGAAATCGCTATGCGGTTGATATGCGACTGTTCCTACTCACCGCGCTGACCATGTGCGCCTTTGCGGCGAATTCGATCCTGAATCGTCTGGCTATTGATAGCGGCGCCAGTGATCCGGCGGGGTTTGCCGTTGTTCGTGTTCTGACCGGTGCCTTGGTGCTGACCGGTCTCGTTTGGTTGAGGCGCGGGCATCTGCCGCTAGGCAATCGGCGAAGGGTCGCTGGGGCAGGATCACTTGCGCTCTATATGATTGGGTTTTCCATCGCCTATCTTACGCTGGACGCCGGGCTTGGGGCGTTGATCCTGTTCGGCGTGGTGCAGATTACCATGTTTGTGGTGACATCCGTGACGGGCAATAGCCCAACCGCGCGCCAGATTGCCGGAGCTGCGATCGCTCTGGCGGGTTTAGCCTATGTGCTTTGGCCGTCGGGCACGGTGCAGGTCGATCCGACTGGCGCGGCTCTGATGACCGCAGCCGGGATCGGCTGGGGATTCTACTCGCTGGTCGGTCGGTCTGAACCAGACGCACTGGCGGGGACGGCCGCCAATTTTGTCGTTTCGCTGCCAGTGACGGCACTGGCGCTTGTGATGGTCGGAGGGGATTGGCAGATGACTGGCACAGGCTATGTGCTAGCAGCGGTTTCCGGTGGGATCACGTCAGGCATGGGGTATGCGCTCTGGTATCGAGTGCTGCCGCAATTGACGTCAGCAACAGCAGCAGTAGTACAACTGAGCGTGCCGATCATCGCCATTCTCGGCGGCGTTCTCCTGCTGGGTGAGGTCGCCAGCTTGCGTCTGATCTTGGGGGCATTGCTGGTTCTGGGTGGCATTGCGTTGGCCGTCCTGCGCCTAACGCCGCGCTAGGGGTTTCATCGCCAGCGCTTAGGGCTTATCTGGCGGCTATGAGATACCTGCTTGCACTGATATTGTTCCTTGTCCCCGCCGTGGTCCACGCGAAATGCGTGGTGCTGCTGCATGGGCTGGCGCGTACAGAAGCATCCTTCACAGTTATGGAGCAACTTTTCCAAGCGCACGGTTACAGCGTGGTCAGGCCGGGATACCCATCGACCGACCTTCCGATCCCGGAGCTGGCTGACCAGACGCTTCCGAATGCCTTTGCAGAATGCGGCGATGATACGGTGAACGTCGTGGCCCATTCGATGGGCGGCATCCTGCTGCGCTATTGGCTGCAGGACCATACCCCTGAAAATTTGGGCCGCGTTGTCATGCTCGGGCCGCCAAACCAAGGCAGTCAGTTGGTGGATGAGCTTGGTGCGTGGGAGGTGTTCGGCATGCTGAATGGCCCCGCCGGGCTGGCCCTGGGCACTGGCCCCGAAGGTATCCCGCGAAAACTGCCGCCGGTAGAATTCGAACTGGGTGTGATTGCGGGCGAAAACTCATTGAACCCATTGTTTTCTTCGATGATTGACGGTCGGGATGATGGCAAAGTGTCGATCGAGACCACAAAGGTCGAAGGTATGGCGGATCACATCGTTTTGCCGGTGACCCATACCTTCATGATGAACAACCCCCGCGTGATGGCGCAGGCGTTGCATTTTATCGAATATGGTCAATTTGATCCGCAGATCACCTGGCTGGACGGCGTAATGGACGTCATCGACGAAATTTGTATCGGGCAGGACTGTTCAGAGCCCGTGTCGGAGCTATCCCAATGACAGCATTGAACCTGACCCTGACCGGTGCGGAGGTGCTGTTGCCAGAGCAGGGCCTTGTGCCCACCGATCTGTCATTAGCTGAGGGTAAAATTCAAAACGACCCGAGCGAACGTCGGATCGACCTGTCAGGTTACCTTGTGCTGCCCGGAATCATCGACCTGCACGGTGACGGGTTCGAACGCCACATCGCGCCGCGTCGTGGGGCGATGAAGCAAATGGACGAAGGCATTCTGTCGGTCGAAGCTGAATTGGCCGCCAATGGCATTACCACCGCTGTTCTGGCCCAGTTCCATAGTTGGGAAGGTGGCGTGCGCGGCCCTGAATTTGCCGGGCAGGTGTTTAACGCCATCGCTTCGGTCAAGGACCGGGTTGTTACCGATCTAATGCCGCAGCTCCGGTTCGAGACGCATATGCTGGATGACTATGAGGGCCTGCCCGAACGTATTGCCGCGTGGCAAGTTCCCTACGTTGTGTTCAACGATCACCTACCGCATGACCGTTTGGCGGAAGGGCGCAAACCGCCTCGTCTTACTGGCCAAGCGCTAAAGGCAGGAAGAAACCCGAACGCCCATTTTGAGATGCTGTTGTCCATGCATGCCCGCAGCGGCGAAGTTCCGGCCGCGCTGGATGAACTTTGCGCCCAATTGGCCAATCAAGGCGTTTGCATGGGCAGCCACGACGACGCCACCGCCCAAACACGCGCCGAATGGCGCGCACGCGGGGCGCAGATTGCCGAATTCCCCGAAACGATTGAAGCAGCCGAGGCCGCCCGGTCTGCGGGTGACTACATCATCCTTGGATCACCCAATGTCGTACGCGGTGGCTCGCACAAGGGAAATGCCAGTGCGCTGGACTTGATCACAATGGGGTATTGCGACGCGCTGGCCTCGGACTATCACTACCCCAGCCCCAGACGGGCGGCGCTGATGCTGGCCAGGTCCGGGTTGGTGGATATGGCTGCGGCCTGGGCATTGGTATCGTCAGGCCCCGCACGAGTGCTTGGATTGGATGATCGGGGAACATTGGCAGCCGGAAAACGCGCCGATCTGACCATATTGGACAGGCAGACCCACCGCGTTGCCGCAACTCTGTCAAGTGGCCGCGTCAGCTATTTGGCCGGAGATATCGCGGCCCGGTTCATCGGCTGATCCGCGCTTCATCTGGCCCAAAATATCTCCGCCGGAGGCATCGCGCGGCAGCGCGATTCCCTAGCGCGAAATTCGATTGAAATGCCCCATCTTGCGACCGGCCTTGACTTCGGCCTTTCCATATAGGTGCAGGGCCACGTCGCGTTCCTGTGCCAGTTCGGGCACGCGGTCCATGTCGGCTCCGATCAGGTTCTCCATGACCACATCCGAATGGCGTTGTCCATCGCCCAGAGGCCATCCGGCTACGGCACGGATATGCTGTTCGAACTGGTCCACCGCGCAACCATTCTGCGTCCAATGGCCCGAGTTATGTACCCGTGGCGCGATTTCGTTCACGATCAGACCAGCGGGCGTCACGAACAACTCGACCCCCATCACACCTACATAGTCCAGTGCGTTCAAGATATTGGCCGCCAACAGAACCGCGTCGGTGCGCTGCGACGGAGGCAGACGGGCAGGGACTGTCGTGGTGTGCAGAATGCCGTCGCGATGGACGTTCTCACCGGGGTCGAAACAGGCGACCTGACCGTCCAGCCCACGGGCTGCGATGATCGAGACCTCGTGAGTAAATTCCACGAACCCCTCAAGGATCGCCGGGGCACCAGCCATATCGGCCAGAGCTGACACGGCATCTTCGGGCGTACGCAGCCGTGCCTGTCCTTTGCCGTCATAACCAAAACGGCGTGTTTTCAGGATCGCAGGTACGCCAATCTGTTCGATTGCCGCATTCAGGCTGGCCAGGTCGGTGATATCCGCAAACGGCGCGGTTTGCAGGCCGAGCCCTTGCAGGAAATTCTTCTCGGTCAGGCGATCCTGACTTACCCGCAGCGCCTCGCGCCCCGGACGGATGGGGCGGTGGGCCTCAAGAATATCCAGCGCCTCGGTCGGAATGTTTTCGAACTCGTACGTGATAACGTCGACCGACTCGGCGAAGGCTTTCAATGCCTCGGCATCGTCATAGGCCGCAGTGGTCACGCGGTCGGCCACCTGCCCAGCGGGCGGGTTGGCACCGGGTTCGTAAATATGGGTCACAAACCCAAGGCGGGCCGCTGCAACAGACAGCATCCGGCCCAGTTGCCCGCCGCCAAGAATGCCAATTGTGGCACCGGGTGTAAGCATGTCGGTCATTAATCAGGTCTCCAGCCGTTTGCCGATTGCAGTCAGGGCATCGCGCAAGGCTTCATGGGCCTTGTCCGTTTGCAGGGCCTGCGTCATCTGCAGGCTAAGGGTTCCGTCAGTTGCCAGTGCGTCACGTTCGGCGGCAAGACGCCCAGCCTGCCCCTTGTTCATGGTCGCAAGAAAGCCTGCCATCAATTGGGTCGTGTAAAACTCAGCCCCGTCGGCATCACCCGTCTGATCGGCCAGCCATTCCGAGCCGGTCGCCAACAGATCCAGAATGCCGGGAACCATCGCGCAGATCGCAAAATGTGCGTTCAATGATGCTTCGGTCGCCACTTTGACGACCGGGTTCTCGGGGGCAAGCAGGTCGGCCAACAGCTGATCGTTTCCGTAAGCCGCCATGGGGCAACCGCCCTGTTCCAGAAAGCCAAGAGGGATCGTTTGAACGAAAACTTCAGCAGGCGCGCAAAGCGATCTGAGTTCTGCTTCGGAAACCGCTGCCATTACCGAAACGATCCGTTGCTCGGGCCTGAATGTCAGGGGGGCAAGCACCTCGGTCGCGATATGGGGGCGCAGGCACAGAAACACGATTTCGGACTGGTCGATCACAGATTGCGGATCGCTGACCGTAGCGTTGATTTCGGCTTTCAATGCTGCCGAGACCGAGGCGTTACGCTCGGTGACATAAATCTCGTGCCCCTTGCGGGCCAACAGGCGTGCGATCGGCGCCGCGATATGGCCAGTGCCGATGAACCCGACGCGGCTCATTCTTGAGGCTCCTCGGGGATCGAAGCCGACAACGCTTCGCGCCATGCGTCCAGCCGTTTAGCCAGGGCCTCATCCTGCAGGGCCAGAATTCCGGCGGCCATCAGGCCCGCATTCGCGCCGCCCGCTGATCCGATTGCCATGGTTGCCACCGGGAACCCCTTGGGCATCTGAACGATGGAATACAACGAGTCGACGCCCGACAGCGCCCGTGTCTGTACCGGGACGCCAATCACCGGAACTCGGGTTTTCGAGGCCATCATGCCGGGCAGATGCGCGGCGCCTCCGGCCCCGGCAATGATCACATCCAGACCACGCGCAACGGCGGTTTTGCCATAGTCCCACAAGCGGTCGGGCGTTCGGTGTGCCGAGACGATGCGTTTTTCGTACGAGACGCCCAGCTCCTCCAGAATGTCTGCGGCTTCTTTCATCGTGGGCCAGTCCGATTGGCTGCCCATGATGATCCCCACTTTCACGTCGCTCATCCGCTTGTGTCCCTGCCTTTCGAAAGAGCGCGCACTATAGCCAAACCGGTTCCAGAGGCAATGTGGTATGCGGTTCTGACGGTCATTTGCTGGCGTACTGAAAATATATTCAAATTCGTGTATAATTGCTTGGGGGCATTGGCCCCCGAGGAGGTACCCATGTCAACCAAAGTTCTGAAAGATCGGGACGGTAAGACCGTGCCGAAAGACAGTATTGAAGAATTCAAAACACAGATTCGCGGGACCCTGATTTTGCCCGAGGATGCAGAATATGACGGTGCGCGCAGTATATGGAACGCGCTGATCGACAAATATCCTGGCGCTATTTTACGATGTCATGGCACCGCGGATGTCGCTGCGGCCGCGAAATTCGCATCTGCCAACAACATTTTGGTTTCGATCCGAGGGGGCGGTCACAATGTTGGCGGACGCGCAGTATGTGACGACGGGCTTGTCATTGATCTGTCGAATATGCGCGCGGTTCACGTCGACCCGGACGCCCAGACCGTGCGCGCGCAGGGCGGCGCACTTCTGGGTGATGTGGATCGTGAAACCCATCAGCACGGCCTCGCCGTGCCTTTGGGTGTTGTCTCGCAAACCGGAATCGGGGGGCTGACAACTGGCGGAGGGTTCGGTTGGCTGGCCCGCAAATATGGTCCGGCTTGCGATAACGTTATCGAAGCCGAAGTGGTCACGGCGGACGGGTCGATCCGAACAGCCAGCGCAAACAGCAATCCTGATCTGTATTGGGGGATTTGTGGCGGCAGTGGCAATTTCGGAGTGGTGACGTCTTTTCTGTATAAGGCTTACCCGCTGTCTACCGTATTGGGGGGCATGATTGCGTACCCGCGTGCAGCGGCGCCCGAAGTTCTTCGAGGCTACCGGGACGTCATGTCACGGGCACCGGATGAGCTCACGACATATGCCGGTCTGTTGTGGGGGCCGGACGGAACACCGCTGACTGCGTTGGTGCCGTGTTGGATCGGTGATGACAAAGAAGCGGGGCGCCAAGCCATCAAGCCGTTGACCGAAATCGGGGAGCCACTGGTCGCCGATATTCAGGAAATGCCTTTCCCTACCAAGCAATCCATGTTGGATGCAGCTTACGGCCCGGGCAGCCGGAACTATTGGAAATCAGCTTACCTGAGCACCCTGACGGACGAAGCGATTGACACGATCGTCGCGCATTCCGAAGGCATGACCATACCCGGCTCGGGTATTCTGATCGAACATTGTGCCGGGGCGGCGAAGTCCAATGCAAATGGCAATAACGCTTTTGCGCAGCGGGGACATGACTACCTGATCGCGATCCTGCCGCTTTGGACAGACCCGACCGACGACGCAGATCAGATTGCATGGGCGCGAAAGATGCACGATGCGCTGACACCGCATTCAACGGGCGGGACCTATCTGAACTATCTTGGCGCCGATGAAGACAGTGCGATTGAAACGGCTTTTGGTGACAATCTGGGTCAATTGAAAGAGGTTAAACGGAAATACGATCCAACCAATTTCTTCAGCGCCAACACGAACATATCGCCTTGATTGCGGGGATCGACCGACCGGCTGCGGGCAGTGTCCGCAGCCAGATTATGCAATGATATCCGGTGTAAGGCGGTCTTCGATCAGTCGAATGATGTCCTTCAACCGCAGTTTCTGCTTTTTCAGCCGTTTGATTGTCAATTGATCAGCCGTACCAGTGGCTTGCAGCGCCTCGATTGCCTCATCCAGATCGCGGTGCTGGCGGCGAAAAACCTCCAGCTCAACCCGCAAAACCTCGTCTGTTTTCATAGAAAGATCGGTGGGCGCGTTCATAGGCGACTCAGTGGTTGTTGTGGTGCTTGCCACACAAGATAGTGTGTCAGAGTTTATCCGGCCAGACCTTGTGGACATCCCAGCATATTCCCATATTCTATTCTACGCGGTTGCCGGAACGGGGCCGCAAAACACGTCGCTTTGGCAATAAAGGACGATAATACGTGTCAAAACTTACTCTTGGCTCATACCCGCATCTTTTGGGGTTCGAGCAATTGGAACGCCTTCTGGAACGGTCTGCAAAGGCTGGTAACGAAGGATACCCGCCGTATAACATCGAGCAGACCTCGGACTTTTCATACCGCATTACACTGGCCGTCGCCGGTTTCGCGGAAGAGGATCTGTCGATCACCATCGAGGATCGCCAACTGGTGATCCGGGGCCGTCAACGCGACGACAGCGAGGGGCGTATTTTCCTGCACCGCGGCATCGCGGCGCGTCAGTTTCAGCGCATGTTCGTGCTGGCCGACGGTGTCGAGGTTGGCGAAGCGATCATGGAAAATGGTCTGCTGCACGTGGATCTAACCCGCGCCGTGCCCGAAACTGTGGTGCAAACGATCAATATAAGAAAGGGGTAAGAGCTATGGATACACCGATTGAACTCAACGCCGAAGGCGACCGGATCGTTTATGTGAAAGCCGTAGACGTAGCCGATCTGCCTCGGGAAGTGCGTGAACAGGCCGGTGATCTGGATCAGCTGTATGCGGTCCACGATTCCGAAGGCCAGCAACTGGCGCTGGTCGCTGACCGCAAGCTGGCGTTCGTTCTGGCGCGCGAACACGACTTTTCACCGGTGGCCGTGCACTGACTGGCACGATTTCTCCGTGACATCTGATGCCCCGCAGGCGAGATATGCGAACTTGAAACAGTTCGCATATCGAAAAGGGGCGAAGCATGAGCTGGTTTGACTTTGACTGGGTAGACGCCTTTAGCGACCGCGCATTTGGCGGCAACGGTTGTGCCGTTGTTCACGGTGGAGCGGTTCTGTCCGAAGAGGTTTGTACCGCCTATGTCCGCGAAACCTCGTTGGTCGAATGCACGTTTACCGGGCCATCTGACGTCGCAGATATCCGGGTTCGATATTTCCTTGCCAGTCAGGAAATCCCATTTGCCGGTCACCCCACCATTGCGACGGTGGCAGCAATGCGGTCACGCGGTCTGTTTCAGGGAGACGCGCTGACGTTGGAGACAGGTGCAGGTATCGTTGCGATCCGGTTGAACGGTGACGAGATTGAGATGACGCAAGTCGCGCCGCAATTCGGCAACCTCGTCCCCACGGATATGGTGGCTGCCGCTGTCAGCCTCCCCGAGGACGCAATCGTTTCGCCTCCGCAATTTGTGTCTACTGGATTGCCGTTCTGCATTACGGTGCTGCGCGATCATGACGCTCTGCGCGCGGCCAAGCTGGATGTGGACGCGCTGCGAAATGTTGCTGCAAAAGCCGGGTATTCCGGGTCTGACATGGCCGAACCCTTCCTCGTGACCCTCAAAGGCGCAACCGATGAAGGAGACACGTTTTCGCGTCTTCTGATGGCGCCTCCAAGCCCATCCGAGGACCCCTTCACTGGATCAGCGACAGGTGCGATGGCGGCTTATCTGTGGAAACACGGTTTGATGCCAAAGGACAGTTTCATCGCCGAACAGGGCCATGATATGGGGCGTCCGGGTCAGGCCGTTGTTACGCGTGTCGGGTCAGCTGACGCCATGACCGGCATCAAGGTCGCAGGGCGTGGTCATGTTCTGATGCGGGGCCAAGTCGACCTGCCGACCTAGACTAAGTGGTCGGCATTCCACAAAAGTGAAACCGGTCCGTTAAATCAGGTGCAGGCTGAAACTGTCAGAAAGCAAGGCGAACCCTAGCCCCCCGACGGCAAGTTTTGATGGCGCAGTTCACAGAACGATTGGACGTCTGTGATTGCGCCACTGCACCATGTGGATATCGCGATTCGTATAAGACAAAACGAAAACGGCCCCCGGAAACCGGAGGCCGTCAGCATATTGTCAAAAGCGTTTAGGACGCAGCAATCAGGCCCATGCTTTCCAGCTTGAGCAGCACCTGGTGGGCGCAGTTGTCGACGTCGACGTTTTCGGTTTCGACGCTCAGTTCCGGGTTCTGGGGCACGTCATAGGGGTCCGAGATGCCGGTGAACTCTTTGATTTTGCCTTCGCGCGCCAGCTTATACAGCCCTTTGCGGTCACGGCGTTCGCATTCCTCGATGCTGGTCGCAACATGCACTTCGCAGAAGGCACCAAACTGTTCGATCTCTTCCCGAACCGCGCGGCGCGTGGTTGCATAAGGCGCGATCGGCGCGCAGATGGCGATGCCGCCGTTCTTGGTGATTTCGGATGCCACATAGCCGATCCGGCGGATGTTCAGGTCGCGGTGCTCTTTTGAGAAGCCCAGCTCTGACGACAAGTTCTTACGCACAATGTCACCATCCAGCAACGTCACCGGACGACCACCCATCTCCATCAGTTTGACCATCAGCGCGTTCGCGATGGTGGATTTGCCAGAACCCGAGAAGCCGGTGAAGAACACGGTAAAGCCCTGCTGGCTGCGCGGGGGCTTGGTCTTGCGCAACTCGGCTACAACTTCGGGGAAGCTGAACCATTCAGGGATTTCCAGACCTTCGGCCAGACGGCGGCGCAGTTCGGTGCCCGAGATGTTCAGAATCGTGACGTTGTCCTTGTCTTCGATCTCGTCATTCGGCTCGTACTGGGCGCGTTCCTGCACGTAGACCATGTGTTTGAAGTCGACCATCTCGAGGCCGATCTCGTCCTGGTACTGGCGGAACAGATCCTGAGCGTCATAGGGGCCGTAGAAATCCTCACCGGCCGAGTTCTTGCCTGGGCCCGCGTGGTCACGACCAACGATAAAGTGGGTGCAGCCGTGGTTGGCGCGGATCAGGCCGTGCCAAACCGCCTCACGCGGGCCAGCCATGCGCATAGCAAGGTTCAGCAAGCTCATCGAGGTGGTCGATGCCGGGTATTTGTCCAGCACCGCTTCATAACAGCGCACGCGAGTAAAGTGGTCGACATCGCCCGGCTTAGTCATGCCAACGACAGGGTGGATCAGCAGGTTGGCCTGCGCTTCTTTCGCAGCGCGAAAGGTCAGCTCCTGGTGCGCGCGGTGCAGCGGGTTGCGGGTCTGGAACGCAACGATACGGCGCCAGCCCAGCTTGCGGAAATAGGCGCGCAGTTCGTTCGGAGTGTCGCGGCGGCCACGGAAGTCATAGTGAACCGGCTGCTGGATACCGGTTACCGGGCCGCCCAGATAAACCTTGCCCGCGACATTGTGCAGGTAGTTCACCGCAGGGTGCGCGTCGTCGTCGGCACCAAAGACCTTCTCGGCCTCGCGTGCCTTGTTCGGAGTCCAGCGATCGGTCACCGTCATGGTGCCGAGGATCACGCCCTCCTGATCGCGCAGAGCGATGTCCTGACCCAGTTCGATCTGGCCGGCAAATTCTTCGTTGACGTCCAGTGTGATCGGCATCGGCCAAAGGGTACCATCGGCTAGACGCATGTTTTCGACGACGTTGTCGTAGTCGGCTTCGCTCAGGAAACCTTTAAGCGGGTTAAAGCCGCCGTTCATCAGAAGTTCCAGATCGCAGATCTGACGTGGGCTCAGGTCCCAGCTGGTCAGGTCGGCGGCTTCCACTTTCAGTTTCTGCGCCGACTCGTACGAAACGTATAGTTCGGGGATCGGTGCCAGATTGCTTAACATCGTCATAGGAATACTCTTGTCGAAGTTCGGTTTTACCGGTGATTCAGGGGTGTTTGAGGGCGCATTTGCCCCGGCTTTTTGTCGAAGTCCATATACATTCACGAAACAAAGGACGATATGCGCGGTTTTTGCTCGGATTGGAAGGATTTTCCGATGTGGGCGCCTTTTTGCGATCATGTTCCTGCTGGCGCACGACAAATGGCTGGATTTTGCGCGTGTGTTCTTATGTTGCTCCCTGAGCGGCAAGTTCAGCGGCATGCTTTAAAGGAAGGGCGGAAACCGGTTGGTTCACACCACGTAAGGTGAAGGAGCGCATTTCGTTTAGGTCTTCGTCGTGGCCGGCGGCGTGCAGCAATTCCGCCGAGACCAAAAGCTCGACCCCCAGAGCCTTGGTTTCACCTTCCAAGCGGCTGGCCACGTTGACCGCGTCGCCGATGATTGTACGGGCGGCATTGCCTGCTGCACCGATTTCACCAAGTACCAGATCGCCTAAGTGAAGCCCCATTCCTATGCGAATCCGAGGGCTGCCCTCAGCCTCAAGTTGCTGGTTAAACCGATCTAACGCGCGGCTGACATCTGCGGCAGCCTTCAGTGCAGACCGGGCCGAGCTTTGGACGTCGGGCGTTTCAAATACAGCGAGAAGACCGTCTCCCATGTATTTGTCCACTACACCGCCATCCGCCGTGATTGCCGGGACAATCGCATCAAAGAACCGGTTCAAGAGGAAAACGATATCATAGGGCAATTGACCGGTCGTTCGCGATGTGAATCCGCGCATGTCCAAAAAAAGAACCGCCAGTTTGCGTTCCTGACCTTGGCTGGCGTGCGCGCGACGGCGCCCGCCATCCGGGCGAAACATGCGAAACGCCGTAATCGGTTCGGTCGGGCGAATCTGACAGGCCAGCCTTGCACCTTCGGGGGCGCTGACGGCAGCAAGGCTGCGAGCTTCGACATCGCTGGGCTCGGGCAGGTTGTCACCGCCGTTTTCAACGATCACGCGGCAGGTGGTGCAGCGCCCTTTGCCTCCGCACAGGGATGTATGTGGGATGCCGTTAGCCTGCGAAATCTCAAGCAGGGTCATACCCTTTTCTGCCACAACCTCGGGCCCATCGACATATTTGACTCTGACCGAATGCCGACGCCGCCACAGCTTGCGGATGACGAAGACGGCCAGAGAAACTCCCAAGGCCACCCAGAACGCCGTCAGAGCATTGTTTTTGACGCTGAACATGGATTGAAAGGCTTCGGGTGACGGCCAGTTGTAATGTTCTATGTATTGGTCGCGCAGGAACGGGTCTGCGAAATCGGCCCAGATCCGTCGCCCTTCGGTCAATAACCCAGCCAGTGCAAACGATGGCACGAAGACTGCTGCTCCGACCAGGTAAGGCATTACCTTGGACCACCAGCGCGTTAGCCGCAGCCACATGTGCAGGCCGATGCAGCTGTGAATCCAGACCACCAGCAACAGCAGGCTTTGCATCCAGATTGCCGAGTTAGGCCACATCAAAGCGATGATATAGCCCATCTCGTCATTGACGTCGTATATTTCATGGGCATAGCGCGTGTGCACGATATGAGAAATCAGTTGCAGCGGGATCAGCAGGCCCAAAATCACCTGTAACGCCGTGCTGAATGGCATGCGAAAAGTACGGCGCTGGCTGATGGAGTAGAGAGCCAATCCGGCGTGAACGAACAGCGCCAGATAGAGGATCATACTGCCCAGATCATGTCGGGTGACGGTGTGGCGACCATCTTGCATGCCGTGCAAATAGTCGGTGTGGAACAGGCCCAGCCCGATATTAATGAAGTGAAAGAATGCAAATGCGAACAGGATCAGGCCGCTGCTGATCCTCAGCCGGGTTGTCCACCCGCCTTGCCATAACACGCTTTTCACTCACGCCACCTGCATTCGCTGTGCTTGAGGCCGAGTCTGATACGGGCGCGCCAAGGGGTCAAGCGTAGGTTGAATGGGGCAGGGGCAGAATTCCCCGCATCGGTCGGGGAAATCTGTAAGCAGGTTACTCGTGTTCGGCCAGGAACCGTTCGGCATCCAACGCGGCCATACAGCCCATGCCGGCGCTGGTGACCGCTTGACGATAGACGTGGTCGGTCAGGTCGCCTGCTGCGAATACACCGGGCACGGATGTCTCGGTCGTGCCCGGCTTGGTCACGACATAACCACCCATATGAGTTTCCAGCGAATCCTTGACCAACTCGTTAGCTGGCGCGTGGCCGATGGCTACGAATACGCCTTTACAAGGGATTTCGGTGATTTCGCCGCTTTTCACGTTCTTGACGCGTACGCCTTCGACGCCCAGCGGGGCATCGGTGCCAACCACTTCTTCCAACTCGTGAAACCACAGCGGTTTGATCTTTTCGTGCTTCAGCAGGCGGTCCTGCAGGATCTTCTCGGCGCGCAGTTCATCGCGACGGTGGATCAGAGTGACCTTGCTGGCGAAGTTGGTCAGGAACAGCGCCTCTTCCACAGCGGTGTTGCCGCCGCCGATCACCACGATTTCCTGTCCGCGATAGAAAAAGCCGTCACAGGTTGCACAGGCCGAAACGCCAAAGCCCTTGAATTTCTCTTCCGACGGAAGGCCAAGCCACTTGGCCCGCGCGCCGGTGGCCAGAATGACCGCGTCGGCGGTATATACCGTCCCGCTGTCACCTTTCGCGGTGAAGGGGCGTTTCGAGACGTCGAGATCGCTGATGATGTCTCCGATAACCTCGCAACCCATCGCCTTGGCGTGGTCCTGCATACGCACCATCAGGTCGGGGCCCTGAACCTCGGTGTCGCCGGGCCAATTCTCGACCTCGGTGGTAGTGGTCAACTGACCGCCGGGTTCGATACCCTGAACCAGGATCGGATTAAGCATCGCGCGGCTCGCGTAGACGCCCGCAGTATAACCGGCCGGTCCCGACCCGATGATCAGAACCTTAGTGTGACGTGTTTCGGCCATGGTACCCCCAACTCGATCTGCCTGATATGGGCGCGCAGCCCTTGGCGGATGGATATAGCGACCCCTGTGCCGCGCTTAAAGCCCCTTCCTGTCTGGCATCCGTTATGCGCTTGACGCAGGGGGGTAAAAAAGAACATTGAAAATAAACAATATTGCGCATTCGCGAAAGATTATTGCGCATCCTCCGGGTGCTGATATAACAACCGAAAAATCAGGAGTATTCGATGGTCGCGATACGGCTGGATGAAATTGACCGCAAGATTCTGGCAGAATTGCAGGCCGACGGTCGCATGACCAACGTCGAGCTGGCGAAACGTGTGGGTATTTCAGCCCCGCCTTGCCTGCGCCGCGTGCGAACGCTGGAAGAATCGGGTCTGATCCGCGGCTACCACGCCGAGGTAAATTCACGCGAATTGGGATTTGAGGTTCAGGTGTTTGCGATGGTCGGTCTGGAAAGTCAGGCCGAATCCGAATTGAGCGCATTCGAAGAACGCTGCCGGGAATGGCCGCTCGTCCGGGAATGCCACATGCTGAACGGCGAGGTGGACTTTATCCTGAAATGCGTCGCACCGGACCTCAGCAGCTTTCAGCAGTTCCTGACGGGCGAGCTGCTGACCACGCCGAACGTGGCCAGCGTTAAAACGTCGCTGGTCATTCGCGGCGCAAAAGACGAACCCGGCGTTCCCTTTGACGTCCTCGAAGAACGGATGAGCCGAACGGCCTAGCACCCATTGAAGCAGGATGCGGTTTTGTCGGTGGTAGCAAAGCTGTCACCATTAAACATAAAATCCAACTCAGAAATAACTGCATAATGCCCCCACATTGCAGAACTCGTTAAGGTTTAAGCGGTAATCGCATCCACTTCTCCATCCCCGGCGCGCGGATAGACCAACGGCCCGAAATCGTTCAGTGATTCGACATGCGCGAACAGGTTCAGGTAAATCGAACGCAGTGAATGGCTAACCCTACGGACCGCGCTTAGGCCGGGGTGATAGGTTTCGAACTGCAATCCATCGACTTTGATGACCGCGTGCCGTTTGAGGCAGATGTGAAACAACTCAATCGGTGTCGGTGGCAGCGTTTCGATAACACTCGTGCCATCCTGAAACTCATGCACCGGTGTCAAAACTGGGTCGCCTCCGTGCAGATGCCGCAGATGCCCGGGTGTGCCCAGCAGTCGCGCGGCAGGACCGGCGATCACGCCAGACATTGGCTTTTGCATCCCGAACGTATCGGCCATGATGCGCGTTAGCGGGCGCGTTCGACCGTGCGAATCCTGGCGACCAGGAATAAGGGTGACGGAGCCCTTCCATAACACGGTTTCCGATGTGTTGTTCTGCGTCAGAACTGTGTCGCCGGGTAACAGATCTTCGATTGCCGTCGGTCCGTATTCCGTTTCGACAAGCGATCCCCGGGTAAAGGCGCAAAATGCGTCCTCGAAAACTGGCAATGCTGGCGCAATGTGGCGGGTCTGTGCCACATCTCCGTTATCCATCAGTGCACTGACTTCGTAGCGCCGCAGCTGCGCCTTGGGCTTTGTTGTCGTTCTCGGCGTGTCCCGCAGTAGTGCCGAGGTCTCAACGGCATTTCTAGCAGCACGCGCTAAAGAATTTGGAATAGCCATTATAATTCCGTCCCCTCTAGTTTCCGTGCAGGCAGGTTGAACCCCCGTGCAGGCCCGCCTGTTCGGTTCCTTTTTTGCCTTGAAAGAGAACGGTGACCGCAGGATTACAAACGCAAGGAACGTC
This sequence comes from Ruegeria sp. AA6, assembly GCF_056542865.1. Classification (NCBI taxonomy): domain Bacteria; kingdom Pseudomonadati; phylum Pseudomonadota; class Alphaproteobacteria; order Rhodobacterales; family Roseobacteraceae; genus Ruegeria; species Ruegeria sp. AA6. Next base: position 65,551 of record NZ_JBQGAN010000015.1, on the reverse strand, counting down.
TGTTTTTTCAAATTTTCCTACACTCTTGGTCATCACATTGACCCCCCAGACAAACTCATACCAACGCAGGCGAAATTGCCGGCGACACACGCCCCGAACCTGGACCGCGCAAAATACTGGCGGCAGGTCACGCAGCGGATCGGAGCACCCCTCCGTTGCGTGTCTTGTACCCCCTGAAGCCGGCAGCTTGGTTCCAAGGGGGGGTGATCAGCGTCTCGTCGCCAGGCGGCGCACAACCCTGATCGATTGACTGGAAACCCGTTTCCACGGCATCTCCAGCTGCTGCTTTCCGGTGGCCGCGATCACGGCGCTGAGAAAGCGTGATTTCGTCTTCATCAAATTGTCCTGCTCGCATTGGGGCGTTCACCCCACTTTCCTCTCATCCTCCAATGTGCCGCGCCAATGCGGCGGCGATAAGGCTGATCCGAGATGAATTCAGGACACACGAAGGTTTGCGATTCCTCTTGGCTTGTATTGCCGCGCTTTACTGGAGCATCGACTGATAAACACCTGACAGCGGACAATAAATGTCGAATTGTTGGGAATCACAAAACACAAAAAATGTGGCAGAAAAGCGGCGAAATCGCCACAATTCAGGCTTAACCTTAAAGTTTTATGGCGGAAATCAGGCGGCCATAGTCAACTTCCTTCGCGTGCGTCGAACGGCGATAGGAATAGAATCTGTCAGGATCAGAGTAGGTACAATGGCGAGTCCATTCAGCTTGACCAATGCCCGCCTGGCGAAGTCTGTGCAGCCCAAAACCTGGTAGATCAAACTGCAGCCTGTCCTCTTTCCCATTTGCAAAGAACTTCAGGTTTTCCTGAGAATTCGCGACAAATTCGTCCAGAAAATCTGGGCCGACTTCGTAGGCGGCTTGCGAGATCGACGGGCCGATCACCGCCATCGTGTTTTCTCGCTTTGCGCCCAGAGCCTCCATCGCATCCAGCGTCGCCTCAAGCACACCATCCAGCGCGCCACGCCACCCGGCATGGGCGGCCCCAATCACATTTGCGTCAGTGTCTGCAAAAAGGACCGGTTGGCAGTCTGCGGTGAGAATCGTCAGAGCCAGACCGGGGGTTGCCGTGACTACGGCATCAGCCTTGGGTTTCTCGCCGTTGATCGGGGCGTCCACAGTGAGAACCACAGGCGAATGAATCTGGTGTACACCGATCATCGCGTCGGGTTCGACCTCCATCGCGCTGGCCACTCGGTTGCGATTAATCGTGACGGCTTCGGTCTGATCAGACGAGCCGTAACCGCAGTTGAGCCCCGCAAAGATACCCGAAGACGCACCACCGCGGCGGCTGAAAAAACCGTGGCGCACGGGGGCCAGCAAATCTGAGGTCAGAATTTCCAAGGTCATGGTTCCAGTCCCGGTGGGGGTGAGGAAGGGGAAGGATAGAGGCCCAGTACTTTGAACAGGTTTCCCATTTCTTCAGGGTGCGTCAACCTGCGATGTGCGGCCATCAGTTCATCACGCTTTGGTCCGTCAAGCTGCGCGGCCAGAACTTCCGCGCGGGTGGAGATCCCCAAACGCTCGAGAAAAACGCCTTGTGGTGTCACGCGCGAATGCGCGCATCCGGCTGCGCGGGTCGCCAATGCCAGCGGTTCAAAGTCCACATGCGCGGTAAGATCGGCTTGTCCGGGCATCGTTAGCGGGTCAAAATGTTCATGCGCGCGCAGCGCCTGAAATGTATCCCCCTGCGAATGCCAGTCGCCGTAATCAACGATCACGCCTGCACCGCCATGCGTCGCGATTCGCCCTGCGATTACGGTAATAATTGGGATCGCCGCCGCGCAAAGCTCGACAACATCGCCGTTCTTGGTGTCGTCCAGCCGATCCGTCAGCGCTACCTGTTCGGCACTTGGGCCCAGCCCCCAGATCAAAGCGCCGCCTTCCGCGCCGATCAGCCGTTCCCGCCATCCATCGTCTTCACGCTGGAACTGGCGGATAGGTAGGGCATCGAAGAACTCATTCGCGACCAGAAACAGAGGTGCTTCGGGCAGGTCCGCCACCGAGTCGATCCAGCGCGGATCGAACTCCATCAATGTTTGCGCCTGAATGCTTCGGAGAGTAGGGGACGCTTCCAGCAGCACGACTTCAGCGGCGTCGAGAAACCCCGGCACGCGGGATGTCGCACGCAGTACGTCCGCCATCAATGTCCCACGGCCAGGTCCAAGTTCAGCCAATATGAAACGGGTGGGGTGCCCCTGATCCAACCAGCTTTGGGCCAGCGACAGACCGATCAATTCTCCGAACATCTGGCTGATTTCGGGGGCGGTGATGAAATCTCCCTGCGCACCCAGCGGGTCGCGGGTAGTGTAGTAGCCGTGCGTTGGGTGCAGAAGGCAGTCAGTCATGAAGTCGGCCACGGTCATCGGGCCGTCCTGTGCGATGCGCGCCAGCAGATGATCCTTGAGACTCATGTTGTCGATCTTGCCCGTAATGCGAACCACAAGCCAAGAGCGATCATCGGCAGCGACAGCAATTGGCCCATCGTCAAGCCGTAGCCGCCGACATGCCACGCCAGCCCCAGCGGATTGTCAGGAGAGATGAACTGCGCATCGGGTTGCCGGAAGAACTCAACAATGAACCGCGAAGCACCATAGCCCACCAGAAACAGGCCCATGATCAAGCCGGGCTTTTGAAAGGCGCCACGGCGATAGGCTAACCACAGCAGCAGCGCGCCGAGCAAAAGCCCCTCCAACGCTGCTTCGTAGAGTTGCGAAGGGTGCCGCGCGCACATTCCGGCTAAAACGCCGGGGCAATTCTGAGCGGCCGCACCGGGGAAAATCACAGCCCACGGTAATTCGCTGGGCCGCCCCCAAAGCTCGGCGTTGATGAAATTTGACAGACGCCCCAACAACAACCCAGGAGGCACCGCGTGGGCGATCAGGTCTGCTAGGGACAAAACCGAAATGTGGTGACGCCGCGCATATATATAGGACGCGATCACAACCCCCAGCAGCCCGCCGTGGAACGACATGCCACCCTGCCACACCTTCAGAATCTCAATTGGATTCGAAAGGTAATAGCCCGGCTGGTAAAACAGCACGAAGCCCAGCCTTCCGCCCAGAATCACGCCAAGGATGATCCAGGTGATCAGGTCCTCAAGCTGTTCAGGCTTCATTGGCGGCGTCTTGTCAGGCCACAAGGCAGGACGCCGCAACGCCATCACCCCCAATCGCCATGCAATCAAGATGCCGACGATATAGGCCAGTGCGTACCATCTCAGGGCGAACTCCATCCCGAACAGAGAGATCGAGAACAATTCGGGCGACAGATCGGGGAAATTCAGAACAGCCTGCATGTGCGTCTCATTGCCCGGGGTTTGCAGGGCAAGTCAACCTTGAGCCCGCGCCAATCATTCCCCATATAGAGACCAACCGCGATTTCGGAGTAAAGCCATGCAAACCCGCAACAAGATCCTCGACGATGTATCCCAGCTGATGACCAACGCCATGGGCGTGGCACAGGGCGCGCGGGAAGAGGCCGAAAATGCGATGAAGTCGATGATTGACCGCTGGCTGGCCGACCGTGATTTCGTCACACGCGAAGAATTCGATGCCGTTCGCGCGATGGCGCAGAAAGCGCGTGAAGAAAACGCGGCGCTTGAAGCCCGCATTGCTGCGCTTGAGGCGAAACTGGACAAGTAACGTCCCTGAACTGGTTTTCGGCTAAAGATATCTGCCGCGCAATCCGGCCTCGGATTGTGCGGTGTTGTGCATTTTGCCGCCCTGCACATTTAAATCAAGACAAAGCTACAAGGCCCGCCAATATTTTGGGCGGCGTTGCCATTCGTCCACAACTTATTGCTGTTATCCCCAAGAAATAGGGTTGCCAGAACACATCTCGCATCGCACCATATTTAGTACAGGCCTATGGGGGAAGCCCGGCTTGTAGAGCAGGCAACTAGCGCTGGGGCGCTGCCAGCCCCGAAATGCTAGAGTATAGTGAGGTGGCATTATGGCCCTTTCCGAGCAGTTTCTCGAAGAAGACCTTCATCCGATCGATATTGTTGAACATCTTGCCGAACATCACGACTGGGACTTTGACCGGATCGGTGATGATCAGATTGCTATGGCTGTCGAAGGGCAGTGGCGCACATACTCGATCACTTTGGCTTGGTCGAACTATGACGAAACCCTGCGCATGGTGTGCTCGTTCGAGATGGAACCTCCATCGGATCGTGAATCCGAATTGTACGAGCTGTTGAACAAGATGAACGATCAGTGCTGGGCCGGGGCGTTTACCTATTGGGCCAATCAGAAGCTGATGGTTTATCGTTACGGTCTGGTTCTGGCCGGAGGTCAGATGGCCAGCCCGGATCAGATTGACACGATGATCACCGCCGCCGTGCTGAGCGCCGAGCGCTACTACCCGGCGATCCAACTGGTCACGTGGGGCAACCGTACCCCCGAAGAAGCAATGCAAGTCGCCATTGCAGAGGCTTACGGCCGCGCGTAAAGCTTTGCCCCAAGCCGAATAAGGGGAGGGGCAATCATGGACATGTCACGCGTCGCCGAACAGGGGCTGGTGCTTCTGGGATGCGGCAAGATGGGATCGGCTATGCTCGCCGGATGGTTGGAGCATGGCCTTCCTGTTTCCTCGGTCTGGGTAATTGATCCGAAACCTTCGGACTGGCTGAAGGAGCAGGGCGTCAATATCAACACGCCTTTGCCCGAAGCGCCCGCTGTGGTGATGGTGGCTGTTAAACCGCAGATGATGGGCGAGGCTTTGCCCGCGATCAAAGCGCTGGGCGGCGGCGGTAGCCTTTTCGTATCAGTTGCCGCGGGGACGTCGATTGCGACGTTTGAAAACGTGCTGGGTTCAAACACTCCGATCGTGCGGGCCATGCCGAACACACCGGCGGCGATCCGGCAGGGGATCACCGCGCTGATCGGTAATGCGAATGCCTCGGATGATGACGTTACGCTGGCTGAGGAGCTGCTGTCTGCCATTGGTGAAACCGTCCTGCTTGAGGATGAGGCACAGATGGACGCCGTCACCGGCCTCAGCGGTTCGGGGCCAGCCTATGTTTTCCACCTGATCGAAACGCTGGCTGCCGCCGGACAGGCGCAGGGCCTGTCGCATGAGTTGGCGATGAAATTGGCGAAATCCACCGTGGCGGGGGCAGGGGCACTGGCCATGGCAGCCGAGGAAGACCCCTCGCAACTTCGCGTCAACGTGACCTCGCCCAACGGCACCACTCAGGCTGCGCTTGAGGTGCTGATGCACGAAGAAGAAGGCTTTCCCGACCTGCTACACCGCGCGGTCAAAGCTGCAACTGACCGATCCAAGGAGCTGTCTCGTGAGTGAGATTACTTTCGATGATTTCCTCAAAGTCGATATCCGCGTAGGCGAGGTGATCCGCGCCGAGCCGTACCCCGAGGCCCGTAAGCCTGCGATCAAAATGTGGATCGACTTTGGCGATGAGATTGGGGAGCGCAAAACCTCGGCCCAAGTCACCGCGCATTATGATCCAGCGTCGCTGGTGGGCAAACAGGTGATGGCCGTGGTGAACTTCCCTCCGCGCCAGATCGGCCGCTTCATGTCCGAGGTCCTTGTGCTGGGCCTGCCCGATGAAAACGGCGAGATCGTCCTGATCGGCCCGGATGGCGAGGTTCCAATCGGCGGGCGGATGCACTAGTGAAACTGCTGATAGCCCGCCCGATGACCGCCGCAGTCGAGGCCCGCGCCCGCGTCGAGTTTGACGTGGAAATTCGCGGAAGCACCCTACCGATGTCGATTGAAGAAATGCTGCGTGCTTTGCGCGAATTTGACGTCGTTGTGCCAACTCTAGGAGATCAGTTCTCAGCTCAGGTTTTCGCTGAGGTGTTTGAGCCCCGCTGCAAACTGATGGCCAACTTTGGTGTCGGATACAATCATATCGACGTGGATGCCGCACGAACCGCAGGTGTTGCCGTTACGAACACCCCGGGAGCCGTGACTGACGCCACCGCCGACATCGCCATGACACTGCTGCTTTCGACTGCCCGCCGCGCGGGTGAGGGCGAACGGCTGGTTCGCGCCGGAGGCTGGCAGGGCTGGCATCCAACGCAAATGCTGGGTCACCACGTGACGGGGAAACGTGTAGGTATCGTCGGAATGGGGCGCATCGGTCAGGCGATTGCGCGCCGGTGTCATTTTGGGTTCGGGATGCAGGTCGCGTATCAGTCTCGCAGCCCAAAGGAAGTAGAGTTCCCAGCCGAATACGTCCCTGATCTGGCAGCTTTGGCAGCGTCAGTCGATTTTGTCGTCCTCGCTGTGCCCGGCGGTGCTGAAACTCGCCACCTGATTGACGCGGATGTTCTGCAGGCCATGAACCCCGCAGGCATCTTGATCAACATCGCACGCGGAGAAGTCATCCACGAAGCCGCGCTGATCGCTGCTCTACAAGCAGGTCAGATCGCAGGGGCAGGGTTGGACGTATACGAATTCGAGCCCGCCGTTCCTCAGACCTTGCGTGAGATGGAGAATGTGACCCTTCTGCCGCATCTTGGCACCGCGACCGAGGAAGTGCGCTCAGATATGGGACACATGGCGCTGGATAACGTTGCGGCCTTTGTCGCAGGCCGCCCGTTGCCGAATCCGGTCTAGGAGCCCACCGCCTCGCGCCAATGTTTGCGGCAGAGCGAAACATAGGTCTCGTTCCCGCCGATCTGCACCTGTGCGCCCTCGGTGATGGTGTTGCCGTTCTCGTCCTGTCGAATCACCATCGTTGCCTTGCGCCCACATTTGCAGATCGTGCGAACTTCTCGCATCTCGTCGGCCAGTGCCAGCAACGCCGCAGAACCTGGGAACAGATGTCCCTGAAAATCGACCCGCAGCCCGTAGGCAAGCACCGGAACTTTCAGGTCGTCCACCGCACGGGCCAGTTGCCAGACCTGTTCCTCGGTCAGGAACTGCGCTTCGTCGACAAAGACACAGGCGATTTCACCCTGGTTCAGTCGCACTTGGATCATGGCAAACACATCATCATTGGTCGCGAACGTATCAGCGTCAGCGGAAATCCCGATCCGTGATGCGATCTTCCCGACACCGGCGCGCCCGTCCAGTGCAGCCGTGATCAGATAGGTGTCCATCCCCCGTTCACGGTAATTGTGTGAGGCTTGCAGCAACACGGTCGATTTGCCCGCGTTCATAGTGGAATAATTGAAATAGAGCTTTGCCATGCGCCCGGGTCTAATTCGCCAGGCCAATCTGGGCAAGGTACCAAAACCCGTAAAGGAAGCGACGTCGCCGTTGTCGTTGCAGAGGCTGAGCGGATGCTCAAAGGGGATGGATCCCCCGCGCCTACAACAGCGACGCCGTCGGCCTACATGCGGCCTATACACAGCAGGGCTGAAATAGCGCCCCACACACACTCGTTACCGGCCAGAACGGCCTCCACTCACTCACAAAACCCCTGCATATCTGAGGGATAGCCAATATATGACATTTCAATTATGACTGGGATATGGGAATTTTCCTGTCCCTTTCCCCCACACTGGCAAATGTTGTGGGTGACGCAGGCAGAAAAGGTAAAAGCATGGCAGATATCGGGGCCTATCTGAAAAAGCATACAGAAGCATTGGTCAAAGACGTAGGCATTGAATCCGCTTGTGAGATCACCGGCAAGTCCAAGGCGACTCTGGGTCGGTATTATTCGGACAATGCCGAACACGCCGACCGGTTCATGCCAGTGGATGCCGTGGCCCGGCTTGAGGCGGTTTCAACCTACCCGCATGTGACCTCGGCGTTAGCGGATCTGAAGAACATCACCCTGTCCTATGACGGTCGCAATACAGATACCCCAAGGACCGGAGGGGTGAACGCAGACGTCATCGCGCTGAGCCAGCGGTTCGCGATGCTGATGACCGAGTATCAGGCCGCCATCGAAGACGGCATCATCACCGTGAACGAGGCCAAGCGCCTGCTGAAGGAAACCAGCTTGCTGCAACAGGTGCTGATCGAGATGAAGCTGCATCTGGAAGAGGAAAGCGTAAGCTGAGGTCTGATCGCGAACCTTGTCTTTACGAATACCTGCTGACACGGGCTTCAAAGGTCTGATTTGCGGACGAAGCCGCCGGACTGCATAGCCTGCTTGATTTTGTTTTCTCAGATTGGAAGGCCTGCTCTTAGCCATCCATCCCTCCATTGCTCCGAGCATTCGGGAACGCTGAAAATGGGGAGTCTCGTTTGTTCTTTAATGTCTAGATCCGGACGAAGCTCCTTCAGTTCAGATACCGCAGCCCTCGCTGACTCTAGGTCTCCGTTTTGAGCCAATGATGCGATGAGCATGAGATGCGTAATCACGAATTTCGCCCTAATGGCCAAGGCGTTTCGATTGGCCTCAACGGCTTCAGCATAGCGGCCAAGTTGGAAAAATGCGGAGGCCTGCCCGACATAGGCTGCGTGCCGCATCGGATCTTTCGGACTGAGATTGATTGAGTGTGTCGCGTGTTCCAGGGCTTCTTCGGGTCTGTCGAGAAAACTCAGATTGATGCTAGCGAGCATGTGAACGGTCGCAGCGTTCGGATTTTCAGCGAGTGCTTGTTTGAAAACTTCGCGAGCTCGCGGCAAGTCTTGTGCAAGCATAGAGATCGAGTGTGCGGCGTAAGCCAACGCAATTCCATCCGCGCGATCACTTAACAATACACGTTCTGCCGCGGCTACGGCGGCCTTCGGCCCTTCTTCAATCGGTTTCAGTCCCTGCACCATCCTTTGGATATGCAACCACGCAAGCAATCCAGCTGCTGACGAATAATCAGGATCACGCTCCAACGCCAAACGTGTAAGGCGAATGGCCTCACGGTTGTCTTCGTCTGTCAGCAGGTGAAAGTGTGATTGAGCCTGGAGGTAAAGTTCATACGCATCGAGGTTTTCTGTCGGTTTCGCCCGAGCGCGGACTGTCTCGGCATGGCGAACGGACGGTTCGATCGCCGCAACAACTTCCTGTGTGACCTGATCTTGAAGGTCAAAAACATCGTCCAGCATTCCATCGAAACGATCGGCCCAAAGATGGCTGCCATTCTTCGCATCAATTAGCTGTCCTGTTATCCGAAGACGCTGGCCTGCGCGCCTTACCGAACCCTCAAGCACATACCTCACGCCGAGCGCCTGCCCAACTTCGCGAATGTCGGTGCTCTTACCTTTAAAAGTAAAAGATGAGTTTCGCGCTACGACCATCAACCAACGAAAACGAGACAACTCTGTTATGATGTCCTCGGTAATTCCATCAGCGAAAAACTCTTGTTCCGGGTCGCCTGACATATTGTCAAACGGCAGCACGGCAATACCGGGTTTCTCAGATTTGACAGTTGCACTTGTAGCCGTCGAACCGACAGGCCACTGCCACACGCCAACTGGGCGTGCAATGTTCTTCAACTCAGTCTTCCGACCGCCAGAGAACGAGGCGGCGGCTTTCCGGTCTAGGCTGTTGTGTGCTGTGTCTGAAAGCAATATCTGCCCCGGTTCCGCTAATGCCTCGAGACGGGCAGCTATGTTGATACCGTCACCGAATATGTCATCGCCTTCCGAAACTACTTCCCCTGTATGTATGCCGATGCGGACTTGAATCTCCTGTGGGCGGTCAGCCGTCTGAACAGCAATCGCGCATTCTGTCGCAGCCGATGCGGAGCGAAACTCAGCAATCCAACCGTCACCCATGCTTTTGATCAATCGCCCTTCATGAATAGCCAAAGCGGGCATTAGATGATCCTCACGGAAAGCCTTAAGCGCTTTGAGTGTTCCGTCGCTATCCTGATCCATCAACGCCGAGTATCCAGCGACATCAGCCGCCAGCACAGCCGCAAGCCTCTTTTCCATGTTTCTCTCCCCGCTTGTTGGAAGCTAGCCTGCAGAGAGAGCACTGTCAGCCCGGTATTTAGAGCAAAGTGGTCCCATCAAGAAAGCGCGATCGCTTTGGGCTCTCAACAGACACGGGAGCCCGTGCAGCATGTGTGATCACAAGGCGCCCTGCCCTTCGAGGACGACCAAAAGCGGCCGTTTGACCTTGACCTCTGTCGCCGCGGTGCGGCCCGTCAAAGGAGATACTCGTTGCACGAGTGAGGCTGGAAGAGGGACGGAGGTCCGAAGAGCGCACAAAGCTGCCGTTCGCCGCTGCGCGGCGCTGGGACGTAGCCTGAATATCCGGTTCGCGGACAAGGTGGCCGTTGGTTCTATATATAAAACGGCCATTCTTGGGTTTAGAGTACGCGGATTTCGTAAAGCGGGCAGGATTATGTGTCTTCTCTTCCGTAAGCACAATATCTCAATTGGCACCCTTATTCGATGCTGAGGAGGCCGCTACCAATCGAATTTCCATCATATCTTTAGGTCCAGGCGCGGCTTCCAAAAAGGGCGGAAGAGTTCAATCTTGGGGCATCGGTTCATCACGACTTTAAGGCCCGCCGCTTCGGCGAGTTGCGCTGCTTTGTCGTCGTACACACCGATTTGACCCCAAAGAACTTTTGCCCCGATTGCGATAGCCTTCTCGGCAAAGGCATACAACTCTTCCTTTGGACGAAAAACGTCTACCATATCAACACGTTTGTCGATCTCTTCCAGCGAGTGGTAGACCTTGAGCCCTCTAATTTCCGAAACATTCGGGTTAGGATTCACCGGTAGAATATCATAGCCGATTTCACTCAGCTGTCGCAGAACGCCATAGCTGAATTTCGTTTTGTCCGCGCTAGCCCCCACCATTGCAATGGTTTTAACCGACTGCAGGATGTCGGCGAGGTATTTGGGGTCGTAATCGTAGATGCGGTCGATATCTGCTTCGGGCATCGGTTAACCTTCCTTCGGCGTCGCAATGTCAGCCTTGAGTTCGTGGGGTTTTAGAGGGTCGAGAAACGGATTGCGGTACAGCTTGTCATGGCTCTCGACCCCGATCTCAAGCGTGATGTCGGATGTCGGACGTGCCACGCAAAGGATCACATAGCCGTTCGCGATTTGCCGATTATTCAGCGCAACCTGTCGGCGTTGATCGATCGCACCACTCTGTAGTTTTGCCGCGCAGGTAATGCAGCCGCCATACTTGCACCCAAAAGGCAAGTCGACGCCCTGTTCTCTCAGCGTTTCCAGAAGTGGACGCCGCGCATCCACACAGTATTGCGCGCCATCTCTGTTCGCGATCGTCACGGTATACATAATCATAGCCAGATGTCGCTTGTGCAATCACCGCCAGGATACCGGCTCTCGTGACAGCGCGATGGACCATTCGGTTCTTTGCCAAAGTCCACAATGAAATCCTCGTTGATCTTCATACCACCGTTTTCAGGGTCGCAATCGATCATCACCATAACCCCGCCCTTTTCGCGGATCTCGGGATAGAACTGGTTATCCCAAGTCGAGAACAGCGAGGTCGTGACATAAAGCCTTCGTCCGTCGAGAGAGAGCTGGAACATTTGTGGACCACCCGCGACCTCGACCCCGTTAACGATCGGAGCTTTACCCAAAAGGCCCCCCATAAACACTTGCCCGGTCAGCTTGGGATTATGCGGGTCGGTGACGTCATACTGGCGCATATCTCCATGCAGCCAATTGTTCAGGTACAAGTATTTGTCGTCCATCGAGATCAGGATCGCCGACATAACCCCCGGCAACGGGATCGGCCATTCGGGGTGCATCTCGTTTTCCACATCGATGATCTTTTCCCACCGCCACTTCTTAGCATCGTCTTGCCACCAATGGATCACATTGGTCGAAAGAGCTGCGCCACAGAACCCATGCGTGCTGTCGGGGTCATGGTGGAACTTAACTTCCAGTGGCAACAGCCCGTCTTCACCCAGATAGAAGCTTTCGACCGGTTCGCGTTTTTCGAAATCCCAAAAATGCAGCTCCCGCCCATATTTCAGATGGCCCACTTCTTCCAGATCGAAGCCCGGCATGAAGGTATTGGGCGCAGCCCATTCGGAACTGACCATCACGTTGTGGCGCGGTTGGTACCAGAAATCGTAGCCAAACTTGATATCGCCCATCGAGGTTTCCCAGCGACCGACGATGTTGAACTCTTTGTCGAGATGCAGATAGCCTCCAGGAGCCTCACCCTTGGCATTTCCAAGGAAGGAAATGATGATTTCCGAGCCCAAACAATGCACCGTATGCGGGCCCGATAAATCTGCCTTGGCCTTGATCTCGGCCCCGTCGATGATCTTATGCAACCGCGGCGCACGCGGGTCAGTGGCTGTATCAACGATGTGAAGGTTGTTAGAGCGTACGCCCGGCAGGATCAGGTATTTGCGGGACATCGAGCCGTCGTCGTGACAGGACGAACAGGCGTTCCACCCCATGTGGTGAAGCTCGTCCCCAATCCCCGGCATTTCCAGCCTATGGATTACCTGAGAATAGGTCGGGCTGTCAGGGTCGACATCCACTGTAGCAAGATAATCAGGTTTCTGGATCCCTGTCCCGGTGTAGATGGCGATCGTGTAGAGTAGCTTTTCTCGGGGGGCTTTGATGGCTTCTTGCGGACTCTTGAAGCCCGGCCCACAGCATTGTCCATCCATCGAGTGCTCCTCCCTTGATTCCCTAAATTTTATCGTATATCGAAAACTTAGTTATCATAAAGTGAGAAAAATGCATCTCGAACGATTAGCGCTGATTTTGGAAATCGTGGGTCAAAAAGGACGTGCGTCTGTAGCGGATATCTGTGCCCAGTCCGATATACCTAAACCGACGGCCTACAGGCTGGTTCAAGACCTTGTTTTGTCCGGCCTCCTTGAATCACCAACCCGCGGTGAGTTCGCGATTGGGATTAGGCTAAAGCGTATCACGTTGAGCGATCACTCTGATCCCGCACTTTTGCAAGTGATTGCGCCTGTCCTCTCTGGCGCCGCGAATGACCATGGCGCTGCGTTTTTCTTGTCTCGGCTACGGGGCCATTGGGTTGAGATTATTCATGTGGAGACACCGCAGACGGGCGTGTCTTTTCTTCATCCAGGTATGGGCAAACGACCAATGCACGCGTGCTCTTGCGCCAAGGCAATCGCCGCTGTGTCGCCTGAGCTGCTGTCTCAAGACCGATTGGATGGGCAGCTTAAGCGGTACACAGATCGCACGATTACAGACCCCAAGGATCTGGCCGCGGAACTCGATGTCATTCGAGCCAAAGGGTATGCCGAATGTGTTGAAGAGCTCGAGCGCGGAATCAGTTCTGTCGCAACAACGCTGACTAAGACAGGTGTTGGTGCGACGCTTTCAATCGGCGCTACGGCGTCTCTTCGGGTGTTTACACCTTCGGAGCGAGAAAAGATTGGCCATACACTTACCACAATGTCACACGAACTTTCTCGCGCGCTAGGATGGGGTGAAGCAGATGAAGAAAGGATATCCGCTTAGGTTCATGGGTATCGCAGTGCTGTAGGTTAATGCCATCCAGCAGGACAGGTGTGTTTTGCGACCTTCGCCGCTTTCAGATCAATGAGGGAGACAAATATGGACGATGCAATGTTTGGTGGGTTCTTCGTGATCAACGTAAAACCTGAGTATCGGCAGCCCTTTTTGGACGCCAGCATCTTCCAAGCGCAAAATGTTGTCAGTGAAGAACCCGAAGTTTTCCAGTTTCATATTATGGTGGATGAAACAAACCCAAATCGTTTCTATTTCTACGAAGTGTTCCGGAACGAAGCCGCAGTCCAGGATCATTGGGAATCTGAAACCTTCAATAACTGGTTAAACACTGTCCGAAAGATGCTGGATGGAGAGATCGAACTTGTTGCTAGGATGCGCTCGCTTTTTCCGACGCCAAAAGGTTTCGAGGCGCAAAAAGCAAGCCTGCTACTATGGTAAAATTGACCGACGTTTGAAACTACCACCGGTACGAGAAAATTATGAGATTTGGTGCTTGTCCGCTTTGGGCTCAAACCAGCCCAATGCACCCGCAGCGTTTCCCGAAGAACAAGCAATCGGACAACGGCCATTCGAACCAACAGTAATATTCTGCTGTCAGCGCGGTGCTGATGTCTGGGCTCGGCGGGGGGATTGGAGGGCCCAATATGCCAAGAGTTCAACTTCCCGCTGTCACCCCCAAAAACGAACAGCCTGGAACAAAGGCCGGATAATCGGGCAGAAGCGGCCGCTGTTGCCGAAACAAGTGTGGGCAATCCGCGCGCTGCTCGAATTGGCCAGGAATCTGCGTGATCTCACTCTGTTCAACGTGCGATTGATAGCAAGCTACGCGGATGCGATTTGGTGAAACTATACGTCAGCGATTTGGTCAGAGATGACCGCGTTCGCGAGAGGGTGTCTGTGATCCAGAGCAAAACCCAGCGACCCGTTCAGTTCGAACTCTCTGAAAACACACGGGACACCATTGCCGCATGGATCAAGTCGCCGGAACTGATCGGCTGCCATTTCATGTTTCCTAGCCGGTTTCATGACAGCCCACATATTTCAACCCGCCAATATGGCCGACTTGTGCGGGGTTGGGTGGCCGTGATTGGGTTAGAGTCCAGCGGCTACGGTACTCATTCGCTGCGCCGGGCCAAGGCGGCGGAGATCTACCGCAAAACCGGAAATCTCAGGGCAGTTCAACTGCTGCTCGGGCAAACAAAGGTTGACAGTATTGTCAGATATCTTGGTGTCGAACTTGAAGATGCGTTGAGCATCGCCGAGCAAATCGACATTTGAACCATGTTGGCGGGCGGCATTTGCCGTTCGCCAATCCAAACCAGACTTACGGCCGCACCGCGGCAGTGGTCCCGTATGAGCCCAAATTGACCTGCGCTGTGAGATCCCCGATGACAGCAATGCGCAGAAAACTGATTTTGAAAAGGCCGGCTGTCGTTCCAGGGTCGACTTATAACGCCCGACCAGAATTCTATGAGAGTAACGAGCGTCATTGTCATTCTAGTTCTCAATGCGTGAAGCAACAAAAAAGGAAATTATCCGTACGATTGAGCCCCGTGGCTGTGCAATACGAAGAAACTTCTCAACAAATGCCGCGGGGAAGTCGAAGTTGCCTTAGGCTGGAGTCATTGACCTGCATTGGCGATAAACTCAGGCCTTACAAATCAGTCGATCCAGGACCTGAAATTTTTGTTCAACAAAATTTATGAACCGGCTTGATGACGGGGACATTCTGCGATCGCAAAGCGTAATACAGCCCAGGTGGCGGTCCGGGTCGCCGATCTTAATTGGAAGGGATGCCAGGGTGTTTTGGCGTTGCATCATAAAGACGACAGAAAACGGCAAAACGGTCAGAGAGTCTGAGCCCGTCAAAACATTTGCAACTGCACTAAGAGACCCTCCGGTGAAGCTTATCTTGAGGTCACGCACACCAATTCCATCCAAGGTATTTCTCAGGTCGCGGAAAAGTGGGCTGTTCGCGGGCGGGGCGATCCAAGGATAGTTGGTAATATCATCGAGTTTCACCTCTTTCTTGCGCGCCAAAGGGTGCCCAATGCGGCAAGCAATAACATTTCGCCCTGGAAGGATTTGGCGAAACTCGTATTCTTCAGACACGTCGGCCGGACGAATGGGAAGAATTGCCACATCCAATGTCTCATTGGAAATTTTCGACAACAGGTCAGCAGGGTATCCATAGGACTGATCAATCCGGATGTTTGGGTGCTCCGACTGAAATTCTGCGATCACGCTCGAGATAACGCCGTCCATGAAGATCGGCGTGCCCGCTACCCGCACCGCGCCGGTAAGACCTTGCCGGTACTCGCCTACCAGACGGCTCGCATGACGACCCGCATCCAGGATCCTCTGCCCCTCACGCGCCAATGAAAGACCAAGTTCGGTCGGTTGCAGAGGTCGTCGAGTGGGCAGGAACAAAGGTTCTCCCACGCGATCTTCCAGCAAGGACACGCTGCGCGAGACGCTGGGCTGGGATTTTCCAAGCAAAACAGCACCTTCGGTCAAGCCACCCGCTTCGACGATAGCCGCGAGAATTTCGAGATGCCGTGGATCCAGCTTCATAACACAAAGTTATATTGTCTGTTTCAAATTCGATCAAGAACCCGTTCGTGCCCTGCTAGCGTTGACCAAATTCACAATTCTGCGCAGGTCGGGAAACCTCCCTATGGGTCTCAGCATCACCAGCATTAATGGTCAGAAGATTCGGTTTGGCGCGGGGTTGCGAAACGGCATTTGTTCCGAGTTGTCCGAACTGGGTTCGGCAAAAGCGTTGATTCTCTCCACGCCGCAACAGGCGGATATGGCGATGGAACTGGCAACGATGATCGGTGATCGCGCATCTGGTGTTTTTACCCGTGCGGCGATGCACACGCCGGTTGAGGTAACCGAAGATGCGGTCGAACACGCCCAGTCAGTTCAGGCGGACAGCGTTGTGGCCATCGGTGGCGGCTCGACGATCGGCCTAGGCAAGGCAATTGCCCTTCGCACAGAGCTACCACAGATCGCAATCCCCACCACCTATGCCGGGAGCGAGGCTACTCCGATTCTGGGTCAGACCGAAAAGGGCCTCAAAACTACTCTTACAGACGCTAAAGTTCTGCCGCGGGTCATTTTGTATGATCCCGAACTTGTGGCCTCCTTGCCGCCTGCAATGACCGTAACCAGCGCACTGAACGCAGTGGCTCACGCGTCCGAAGCGCTCTATGCCAAAGACCGCACAGGGGAAACCACTGCGCTGGCAATCGACGGTTTGAAAGCGTTCGCAGAGGGCCTGCCGATCGTGGCCGAAAACCCCAACGACCTGAAAGCCAGAGAAGAAACGCAGCGCGGTGCGTGGGCCTGCGGCACGGTACTTGGTCTGGTTGGGATGGCGCTGCATCACAAGCTTTGCCATACGTTAGGCGGGTCCTTCAATCTGCCACACGCGGAAACTCATGCAATGGTTCTGCCCCATGCCATTGCCTACAATGCTGTGAGCGTACCCGAGTTGCTGGCCCCTGTGTCAGACATTTTTGGAGGTTCTGAGCCCGGTCAGGCACTTTGGGATTTTGCCAAAACTATGGGCGCTCCGATGGCTCTGAAAAACTTCGGCCTTTCGGAAGACGATCTGGATCGCGCAACCGCAATCGCACTGAAGAATCCGTATTGGAATCCGCGCCCCGTCACGGCTGACGGGCTGCGGGCGCTGCTACGAAACGCCTGGGCGGGCACCGCCCCAAGCGTTTGAGTTCACCGTGTCAAGGGAGGGACACATGATCACACGACGCAAATTGCTGCAATCCAGCGCCGCAACCGGCCTCGGGCTGGCCGCCGGCGCGCTCGCTGCACCCGCTATCGCTCAGGGTACAAAGATAAAGCTCGGATATGTCAGCCCGCAATCAGGGCCGCTGGCCGCGTTTTCCGAGGCAGACAAGTATATTCTGGAGAGTTTCGCCGCGTCCGAGGCTGGTGCAAATTTCGAAGTAATCGTCAAGGACAGTCAGTCGAACCCGAACCGGGCGGCAGACGTCGCGGGTGAGTTGATCGTGGATGATGAGATCGACCTGATGTTGGTCGCCTCAACCCCCGAAACGACAAACCCGGTTGCTTCAACCTGTGAGGCCGAGGAAGTGCCCTGCATTTCGACCGTTGCCCCGTGGCAACCATGGTTCATCGGCCAGCAAGGCAACCCGGGCGATCCAGCCAGTTGGGAGCCGTTCTACTATGCCTATCATTTCTTCTGGGGCCTCGAAGATGTGATCTCTGTCTTCACCGCGATGTGGAACCAATTGGACACCAACAAACAGGTTGGCGCCTTATTCCCGAATGATGGTGACGGCAACGCCTGGGGCGACCCGAATGTTGGCTTTCCACCGGTCTTGTCCGAGTTTGGATACACACTGACCGACCCCGGACGGTACCAGAGTCTGACCGACGATTTCTCGGCCCAGATCAACGCGTTCCGTCAGGCGAATGTCGAAATCGTCACTGGCGTACCGATCCCGCCCGATTTCACCACATTCTGGAGCCAGGCCAAGCAGCAAGGCTTCACCCCTAAGGCGGCCAGCATCGGCAAGGCCATCCTGTTCCCCCAAGCGGTCGAAGCCTTGGGCAGCGCGGGCAACAATCTAAGTTCCGAGGTGTGGTGGTCACCCACGCATCCTTTCTCATCGTCACTGACCGGCGCAAGTTCGGCTGAACTGGCGCAGGGTTACACGGCAGCCACCAGCCGCCAGTGGACTCAACCCATCGGCTTTGTGCACGCGCTGTTTGAAATGGCGGCCAATGTCATGGGCCGCGTCGAGGACGCGGGAGACGGGGATGCCGTGGCCGAGGCCATCGCAGCCACGCAGTTGGACTCCATCGTTGGTCGCATCGCCTTTGATGGTGCGGGCCTGCCACCCTTCGCTGCTCAGAATGTCGCGAAGACGCCCCTGGTGGGAGGGCAATGGAGACTGCTCGACAATGGCAGCTATGACCTTGTAATCGTCGATAACTCCTCGGCAACCGAAATCCCGACCGCGGGTGTGATGGAAGAAATCTCCTGATCGCAATGAAACCAACGCCCCGGACGCTGTTCGTGGCAGGGATACCGGCATGACCATTCTTTCGCTCAAAAACGTCTCCAAAAGCTTCAGTGCGCTCACCGTCACGGACGATGTCAGCTTTGATGTTGAACAAGGTCAAGCCCTTGGGATCATTGGCCCGAACGGGGCCGGGAAGTCGACACTCTTCAACCTGATAACCGGCAACTTGACCTCAGATGTGGGATCGATCCATTTTGACGGAGCTGACGTGACGCGCGTGCCGCCGATGCAGCGCTGCTTGTCGGGGATTGGTCGCTCGTTCCAGATCCCTAAGCCGTTTGATCATCTGACGGTGTTCGAAAACCTGCTGGTGGCCGCGACGCATGGGCAGAGCAAATCCGAACATGAGGTCGAACAGGACTGCGCCCGCATTCTTGAGCAAACGGAACTGCTGGATGTGGCCAATGACATGGCCGCTGGCTTGCGGCTGCTGCAACGCAAGCGGCTGGAATTGGCCCGGGCAATGGCGACAAACCCGAAACTGTTGCTGCTGGACGAGATCGCAGGGGGGCTGACCGACGCGGAATGCACCGCGCTGATCAACACGATCAAGGGGCTGCACAGCAGAGGAGTCACGATCATCTGGATTGAACACGTCCTGCATGCGCTCACCTCTGTTGTTGAGCACCTGCTGGTTCTGGATTTCGGCAAGGTCATCGGTTTCGGTGATCCGGACGAAATCATGAACAGCCGGGAAGTCAAAGAAATCTATCTGGGGATCGAAGTCTGATGAGCCTGCTGGAAACCCATGCGCTAACCGCCCACTACGGGGATTTCCAAGCCCTATTCGGCGTTGATATCCTTCTGGACGAAGGCGAAACCGTCGCCATCATTGGCGCAAACGGGGCCGGAAAATCTACCCTCATGCGCTCTATCTCGGGCGTTCTGACCAACGGGTTCGACCAAGTGCGCTTTGGCGGCCAACCCATCGGAGGCCTGGCAGCAGATGAAATCATGGCGCGTGGTGTGGCAATGGTGCCCGAGGGGCGTCGGTTGTTCCCGTCGCTCAGTGTCGAGGAAAACTTGCTGATCGGAACTTATGGGCGAAAGGTATCAGGCCATTGGTCGTTGCAAACGATCTACGATCTGTTCCCGATCCTTAAAGAGCGCCGAAACCATCCCGGCACCGCCCTGTCTGGCGGGCAACAGCAAATGGTGGCCATTGGCCGCGCCCTCATGAGCAATCCGCGCGTTCTGCTGTGCGATGAGATCAGCCTCGGGCTGGCACCCGTGGTCATCAAGGACATCTACGACGCCGTCCCCCGCATTCAGGAGGCCGGGGCCAGCCTGATCGTGGTGGAGCAGGACATCGGCCAGGCAATGAAAGTGGCAGATCGCGTCTATTGCATGATGGAGGGTCGCGTCACGCTGGAAGGCACAGCAGACACACTCAGCCGCGAGGCCATACACGACGCCTATTTCGGAGGAGCCGCCGCATGATATGGATCGATACCATTATTCAGGGTGTTCTGTTGGGCGGGCTCTACGCGCTGTTCGCAGCAGGGCTGAGCCTCGTGTTCGGGATCATGCGCTTGGTCAATCTGGCCCATGGCGATCTCATCGTCTTTGCCGCCTATCTGGTCCTTCTGTTGGTCTCGCTGCTTGGTCTCTCTCCGTTTTTGGCAGTAATCATTGCCGCACCAATCATGTTTGGTGTGGGTTGGGCTTTGCAGAGACATGTGCTGAACCGCGTGCTGGGGCCTGATATCTTGCCGCCTTTGCTTGTGACATTCGGTTTGTCAGTCGTCTTGCAGAATGCTCTGCTCGAAGGTTTCTCAGCCGATAGCCAACGTTTGCCTGCGGGTGCAATTGCAACGGCTTCCGTTCAAATGGGCGGACTGAACTTGGGTGTTCTGCCGCTGCTGACCTTTGCCTCGGCAATCCTTGTCATCATCGGTCTGAACCAGCTTTTCTATCGCACCGAATTGGGGCGGGCGTTCCGCGCGACGTCGGATGATGCGGTGACAGCGGGTCTAATGGGTATCCGGCCAGAACGTATCTTCGCCACTGCGACAGCCATCGCAATGCTCGTGGTGACGCTGGCGGCGCTTTATCTGGGAATGCGGGCGAACTTTGATCCCAATATCGGCCCGGCACGCCTGATCTACGCTTTTGAGGCTGTGATCATTGGTGGCCTAGGCAGTCTGTGGGGCACACTGATCGGAGGCATCATTATCGGCGTCGCTCAGACTGTCGGGGCAGCAATCAACCCCGAATGGCAAATCCTGGCTGGTCATCTGGCCTTTCTCATCGTGCTTCTGATCAAACCCAGAGGCCTGTTTCCAAGGGCGGTGGACTGATGACAGATACTTCAATGTACCGCGTTCAGACTCAGACCCGCGCATCCTACAGTGCCGGAGCCGTTTGCATCGCTTTGATCATCCTGTTCATCCTGCTGCCGACATTTGCCAGCAGGGGGTTGATTCAAGACCTGTTCTTCATCTTCACCATGCTTGTACTGGCGCAGTTCTGGAACCTGCTGGCGGGGTATGGTGGCCTTGTGTCCGTCGGCCAGCAAGCCTTCGTGGGCATAGGAGCATACGCCATGTTCGGCGGTGTCATCCTGTGGGGTATGGACCCGGTTCCCGCGATCCTGCTGGGAGGTGTTGCGGCCCTGATCGTTGCCATTCCCACGGCCTTTTTTGCCTTCCGCCTGCAAGGGGCTTATTTCGCCATCGGAACATGGGTCATCTCCGAGGTCATGCGCCTGCTGGTGGCCCAATGGAAAGTGCTCGGCGGCGGCACCGGCACCTCTCTGCCGCGCACCGCAACGCGTGAGATGTGGGCTACCGAATGGATTCAGACCACGTTTGACGTTCGCGGAGCTGCTGCGCGCGATATCCTGACCTACTGGCTGGCGTTGGCGCTGGTGATCGCAACGATTGCGGGCATCTACTGGCTGCTCAGAACGAAGCGCGGGCTGGCGCTGGCTGCGGTACGCGATAACGTCGAAGCAGCGAAATCCGTTGGCGTGGATGCGGTGCGGATGAAATGGCTGGTCTACCTTGTTTCAGCGGCGGGAACAGGGCTGACCGGTGCTCTGATCTACGTACAGAAACTGCGCATCTCTCCGGATGCCGCATTCTCGGTCACCGACTGGACGGCTTACGTGATTTTCATCGTCGTGATCGGAGGCATCGGCACCATCGAAGGCCCGATCCTGGGCGTGCTGATCTTCTTCATCTTGCAGAGCCTGCTGGCCGACTACGGCTCTTGGTACCTCATGGTGCTCGGGCTGATCGGGATCGCCGTCATGCTCTTCGCCCCGCGCGGCCTCTGGGGGCTGATCACCGAAAAAACCGGACTTCAAATATTCCCTGTGCGCCGTCGTTTGGTGATTGGCGCGCAGTCGAACAAGGAGGATTGATCCATGAAAACAATCGCGTTGACGGTCGCGGCCGCAGCACTTGGAACTGGCGCACTTGCTGGCAGCTCCCTGCCGGGAATGACGGGCACAGACCACGTGGGATTTACAGTCCCGAGCGTTGATGAGGCTGTCACCTTCTTTCAGGACGTGATGGGATGCAATGTGTTCTACCCGTTGGGACCGTTCTCGGGCGGTGACAGCACCTGGATGGCGGAGCATCTGAACGTCGATGCCAAAGCCGAAATCCCGACGATGCGGCTGGTGCGCTGTGGCGACGGCGCCAATTTCGAAATCTTCAAATATACGGCGCCTGATCAGGATACGAAGCTACCGCGCAACTCGGATATCGGCGGGCATCACATCGCGTTCTACACCACCGATATGGAAGGTGCCGTCAGCTATTTGCAGGACAAGGGCATTCAGGTCCTCGGCAACCCGACAACCATGACCGACGGCCCAAGTGCTGGCGAGACCTGGGTCTATTTCCTCGCCCCCTGGGGCATGCAGCTTGAACTGGTCACCTACCCGGACGGCAAAGCCTATGAGGCCGAATATGACGGCCGCCTTTGGGATCCGCGGTCCTGAGACATTCAAAGAACAAGGGAGAGAGCTTATGGCCACCATTACAACGGATGTCCTGATCATCGGGACCGGCCCGGCGGGGTCTGCAACGGCGGCTTTGCTGTCCAGCTATGGCGTCGAGAACATGGTCATCAACCGCTATCGGTGGCTGGCCAATACGCCGCGGGCACATATCACCAATCAGCGCACGATGGAGGTGCTGCGCGACCTTGGTCATGAGGTCGAGGCCGAAGCCTACATGCACGCGGCGCATCAGGACCTGATGGGCGAGAACGTGTTCTGCGAAAGCCTTGCCGGTGAGGAAATCGGGCGCATGAAAAGCTGGGGCAATCATCCCTTGTCCAAGGCCGAGCACCTGCTGTCCAGCCCGACCATGATGAACGATCTACCGCAGACCTTTATGGAACCGATCCTGTTCGGCACTGCTTGCCGCCGTGGCACTCAGGCACGGATGAGCACCGAATACCTGCGCCATGAACAGGACGCAGACGGCGTGACGACGACGTGCCTTGATCGCTTGTCGGGTGAAGAAATCACCATCCGGTCGAAATACCTGGTCGGTGCGGATGGGGGTAATTCACTGGTCGCCGAACATGCTGGTCTGCCTTTTGAAGGACAGATGGGTGTCGGCGGGTCCATGAACATCCTGTTCCGCGCAGATCTCAGCAAATATGTCGCGCATAGGCCCTCGGTCCTCTACTGGGTGATGCAACCCGGCGCGAATGTCGGTGGCATCGGTATGGGTCTGGTCCGCATGGTTCGCCCGTGGAACGAATGGCTGATCGTCTGGGGCTATGACATCAACCAACCCGCGCCAGAGGTTGACGCGGCGATGGCCACGCAGGTTGCGCGTCAGCTTGTCGGCGACCCCGAGCTTGAGATCGAACTGATCAGCGCCAACACCTGGACCGTCAACAATATGTACGCGACCCATATGCAAAAGGATCGCGTGTTCATCATGGGCGACGCCGCGCACCGCCACCCGCCGTCAAACGGGTTGGGCTCGAATACGTCGATCCAGGACAGCTTTAACCTCGCATGGAAACTGGCGGCTGTGTTGAAAGGTCATGCCGGAGAGAACCTGCTGGACAGCTACAGCGAAGAACGTGCGCCAGTAGCAAAGCAGATTGTCACTCGAGCCAACCAATCCGTCGGCGAGTTCGGACCAATCTTTAAATCGCTTGGAATGGCCGAAGGCGTCGACCCGCAGGTCATGCAAAGCAACCTTGAGGCACGCTCGGGTTCAACGCCTGACGCTGCGGCACAAAGACAGGCCATTCGTGAGGCGATTGCCTTCAAGAAGTACGAGTTCGATGCGCATGGCGTTGAAATGAACCAACGCTACGACTCCTGTGCGATTGAAACGGATGGTCAACCCAATCCCGGTTTTTCTCAGGATGCTGAGTTGCACTACCAGCCGACGACTTGGCCCGGCGCGCGTCTTCCACACGTGTGGGTGTTCGATCACGATACAGGGAACAAGCATTCTACTCTGGATTTGTGCGGTCGCGGAGAATTCACTGTGTTTACCGGTATTGGTGGCGAGGCCTGGGTGACCGCTGCCGAGACTGTGTCACGGGAACTGGGAATGCCCATTCGCTGTCACGTCGTAGGCCCACGCCAAACCTATGTCGATCACACAGGAGACTGGGCACGGGTGTCGGAGATTTCGGATACTGGCTGTTTGTTGGTCCGCCCTGATCAACACGTCGCATGGCGCGCAGCTGACATGGTAGCAGATGCCGAAGCCGAGTTGCGCCGCGCGGTCACCACAGTGCTTTCGCGATGAGAGAATCCGGATCAGGCTTTTTTCAGGTTAGGAGATCATAATGGACACGCATGAGACCGGATACTTCACCGAGGAAAACTCGGCCGAGGTAGTTGCTGCCCGCAACAAAAATGCCGAAAGTGAAAGGCTCAAAGAGGTGATGGAGGTCATCACCCGCAAACTCCACGAAGCGGTAAAAGAAATCGAGCCGACGCAAGAGGAATGGTTCGAAGCCATCATGTTTCTGACCAAGGTAGGCCATATGTGCGATGACTGGAGGCAAGAGTTCATACTTTTGTCCGATGTATTAGGCGTGTCGATGCTGGTTGATGCCGTGAATTCGCGCCGCCCCTCCGGTGCTTCGGAAAACACCGTTTTGGGACCGTTTCATGTCGGCGACGCTCCTGAATACCCAATGGGTTACAACATATGCCTCGACCAGAAGGGCGAAGATATGGTGGTGCGGGGGCGCGTGACAGACGTTGACGGCAACGCGTTGGAAGCCGTCAAAATCGACGTCTGGCAGGCAAACGACGAAGGGTTCTATGACGTTCAGCAAAAAGGCATCCAGCCCGATTTTAACCTGCGCGGTGTTTTTAGAACGGGACCGGATGGACAATACTGGTTTCGCGCTGTCAGGCCCAAACACTATTCAATTCCGGACGATGGCCCAGTTGGCGACTTGTTAAATCGGTTGGGTCGCCATCCCTTTAGACCAGCCCACCTGCACTACATCGTTTCAAAGGACGGGTATGACGAACTGACGACCCACATATTTGATCCAGACGACAAGTACCTTCACTCAGATTCCGTTTTTGGCGTCAAGAAAAGCCTGATCGCTGAGTTCAACCGCGTAGATGACCCAGCAAGGTCCGAGGAAGTTGGTTTTGCTGGACCGTATTGGGAAGTCGAGTTCGATTTCGTCTTAGCACCCAAAGAGGTTTGAAATGGGCGAACCGTGCATAATTTGCGTCGCAATTACCGGGTCGTTGCCAACCAAAGCCAATAACCCAGCCGTGCCAATAACAGTCGATGAACAAATCGAAAGCACCCATGAAGCATTCGAGGCGGGGGCAGCCATCTGCCACGCACATGTGCGCAACGATGACGAGACGCCGTCAAGCGATCCTGAAAAATTCGCGAGATTGAAAGAGGGGTTGGAGAGACACTGCCCTGGCATGATCATTCAGTTTTCGACAGGCGGGCGGTCCGGGGCAGGCAAGACGCGTGGTGGCATGTTGCCTTTGCGACCTGATATGGCCTCATTGTCCGTAGGTTCGAACAATTTCCCGACGCGCGTTTACGAGAACCCACCTGATCTGGTCGACTGGTTAGCAGCCGAGATGGTTAACTACGGTGTCAAGCCCGAGATCGAAGCCTTCGATCTGAGCCATATTCTGAAGGCGGCTGAGATGCACCAGAAGGGGCAAATCAAAGATACGCCTTATGTGCAATTTGTCATGGGTGTCAAAAACGCGATGCCAGCAGACCGCGAGGTTTTTGATTTCTACGTAAAAACTGTTACCAGACTGTTTCCTGGCGCGCCATGGTGCGCCGCTGGGATTGGTCCCAAGCAGATCGTCTTGAACGAATGGGCAATTTCATCCGGAGGCCATGCACGCACGGGTCTGGAAGACAATGTGCGACTGGACAAAAACACGCTGGCCTCATCCAACGCTGAATTGGTCGAACGCACGTCGGATATCTGCGTACAGTATGACCGCCCAGTTGCGACACCTGCGGAGGCAAGAGCTATCCTCGGTTTGCCGTCCAAGTGAGAATTGACGAGGTCAGCGTTGAGCAGTTAACAGCCGTTTCAGTTAAGCTTGGAAAATGGCTCAGCAAACCCAATTTAGAATGCCATAATGATCCTTCGCCGTGCATGTGCTATCTTCGTCATCAATACGATAGAGAGAAGTCAATGCCGACGGTTACCTTAAACGGCGCGCAGATCCACTACGAAGATACGGGTGGCGAAGGAGAGGCGGTCGTCTTTTCTCATGGCCTTTTGTTCAGTGGCGCGATGTTTGAGGCTCAGGTTTCGCAGTTGCGAGGGCGCTATAGGTGCATTACCTTCGATCATCGAGGACAAGGTAAGAGTGGCGTCACGGATGCAGGCTATGACATTGAAACGCTTACTTCAGACGCTGCTGAACTGATCAAGCATCTGGATGCAACGCCGTGCCACTTCGTAGGACTTAGCATGGGCGGATTTGTCGGTATGAGGTTGGCCGCATGGGAGCCAAACCTGGTCAAAACACTGACCCTGCTTGAAACAAGCGCCGATCCTGAGGATCCCCAAAACGTTCCGCGCTATAGAACGCTGAACTTTGTGGCGCGATGGATTGGGTTACGGGCCGTCATTAGACGGGTGATGCCGATCATGTTTGGCCGCACATTTCTCGAAGACACCGAACGAGCTGAGGAAAAAATCAGCTGGTCAAAGGCCATTACAGGAAATGATCGGATCGGCATTACACGCGCGGTCAAAGGAGTGATCGAACGGGCAGGTTGCACTGAACTACTCGCAAATATCAAAATTCCCGTCGGGATTGGCGTCGGGGACGAAGATGTGGCGACGGTTCCCGAAAGGTCCGAGCGAATCCATCAAGAAATCGAGAGTTCCGAACTGGTGGTGTTTCGAGGAGCGGGTCACTCGTGTTCCATTGAAACACCCGATCTGGTGTCGGAATTGATCGAGCGTACAATCCAACGAGCAGCAAATTCAAAAAATTGAATCCGATGGGTGCTTGGCTTGCTGGGAACGGGATACGAGCTACTAGTAGCGTTTATGGGTTGGGTCTTCCTTGCGAAGGCGTGTCGGAGTTTTACGCCTCAAACCCAGATGAAAACCTGAATTTAAAGTTGTGAAGTCGTCTAATAGCACATCAGTAAAGTTTCACGTCCTAAGCGAAAGTCTGCTTCTTTGAACGCTTCAGAAATTGCGAAACTCCATGAAATATTTTCGCTTGTAGTCAGAAGCGACCGTTGAGGCCAAGGCATGTCTAGGCGATCTGCTTCCGCATTGAATTGGCCGAGAGCCATCGCGCCCTCGCACTTTTCAATAGGACAGTTCGTTTGCGCACCTGAAAAAGTATTGAAGTATAAACCACAATCCGAAAACAAAAACCTCTAGAGCGCAAAGCCTTTTAATATCCTCACGCTCGCGCGGCACCGGCGTGCCGAAATAGCCGGTTACCCACAGCCTCGAACACCATTCCCATAAGGATGGCGACGGCGGCAACGAGTATCACCAGCGCGGTCGGCCCAAGTTTCAGTTGGTCGATAAATGCTACCAGAGCAATAGGCATGCCCGTCAGGTTCAGGTATTGCGCTAAAACGCTTGCACCGAAGATGACCATGAAGATCGAGGCGGTTTCGGCGAAAGAGGCACGCCAGGCATCAAAGTTCGTGAGCCAGCCGCGCCAAAGCGCAGTTAGCGCGGCTCCGAAGGCTCCGATCCCGGCGGCTTCCGTGGGCGTAAAGACGCGGAAATAGATGCCGCTGAGCACAAGCGCAAAGAGACCAACGACCGGTAAGGCACCGCGTCGTGCCCGTCGAACTTCGTCCGGGTCTGGCTGGACCGTAACTTCATGCGTGGTGGCGCGAGGCGGAACACAAAAAGCAACCGTGATGAGGAAGACAATCACGAGAAGCAATCCCGGGATGACGCCCGCGAGGAACAACAGGCTGATGTCTTGCTCGGCGACAAGGCCATAGATTATCAGCGGCACCGACTGCGGGATCATGATGCCGAGGGTGCCGCCCGCCGTGATCGTGCCGGTCGAAAGCCGATCTGGATAGCGATAGCGACGCATCGAAGGCAGCGCGACCTTGAATATGCTCGCTGACGTCGCCACTGACGATCCGCAGGCAGCGGAGAAGCCAGCCGAAGCGAGGACCGTGGAATAAGCGAGGGCGCCGGGAAGTTTGTAAAAAACGGCCTTCGCAGTGGTGTAGAGGTCTTGAGACAGGTCTGCACGGTGACCCTGCGCGGTTCAAACGATCCCGAACAGTGGCCGCCCACTTTGGGCTGACACCCCGACGGTTCCAATCCAGTGAGCATGACAACCCCGGACGTATATCCAAAGCCGGGGATCGAGATGTCCGTGCAACCCTCTATGCTGCTGCTAATGCCTTGCTCATGCGAACCATGGCCGGATCGCAGATCAAGTCATGGGGTATGCGCCTGATGCGCACCAAAGGGCGTCGGCGCGCCGTTGTGGCTGTTGCTCGCAATTTGGCTGTCCTGCTTCACCGAATGTGGGCGGATGGAACCGAGTTCCGTTCCGAAAAGATGGAGGGCATGGCATGATCTAAACGCCCCACGTCAATCTGAACGGGGTCGTCCTCATCGGACGAGGTTCGTGGACAAAGCCGAAAATGTCTGCTGCGCCAACAAAAGCGCGTCTCAAAGCGAGGCTCTCCACAACCAATCCGACACATGCGTGCAGCGGTACCCCGCGCGGCGTCAATCAGACAGCGAAGAGAAGCGTGACCCGGATGAGCGACAATAATCTCAAACAACGAAGAAAACCGAGCTTGACCCAAACGCCCGATTAGAGAAGCAGACAACCGAACACTGTCGTACTCTAGTCCTGCAGGCAGGTCCTTACTCGTGCCGCTTTACGATCACCGACCCCACCGAATACCCCGCTCCAAACGAACAGATCAGCCCGATATCTCCATCCGTCAGATCATCTGAATATTTGGAAAACGCGATGATCGACCCGGCAGAGGATGTGTTGGCGTAGTCCTGCAGGATGTTGGGTTGCTCACCGGCTTCGGGTTCGCGGCCCAGCACCTTCTTGCCGACGAAATCGTTCATCGTCTTGTTGGCCTGATGCAGCCACAGGCGTTTCAGGTCATTGCTGGCAACGCCTTCAGCTTCCATATGGTCCAGAATGTGTTTGCTGACCATCGGCAGCACTTCCTTGAACACCTTGCGGCCGTTCTGCATGAACTGCATGTCACGCCGGTCAACCACCCCGTCGGGGCGCGAGCGGCGCAGGAAGCCGTTGTTGTTGCGGATGTTGTTGGAAAAGGATGTCGCGCATCGGGTCGACAGGATTTCGAAATGCGGCCCCTGCGCGTCTTCGATCCTCTCAATCAGGGTGGCGGTTGCCACGTCCCCGAAGATAAAGTGACAATCCCGATCGCGCCATTCCAGATGGCCCGAGCAGATCTCGGGGTTCACCACCAGCGCCGACCGTACCGAGCCCGAGCGCACCATGTCCGCCGCGGCCTGAATGCCGAACGTGGCCGAGGAACAGGCGACGTTCATGTCGAACCCGAATCCGTCAATCCCCAACGCCTGTTGAATCTCAATCGCAATCGCCGGGTAGGCGCGTTCATGGTTTGAGGCGGCGCAGATCACCAGATCGACATCTTCCGCCTTGCGACCGGCTTGTTCCAAAGCCTTCTTGCAAGCATCCACCGCCATCTCGGTCATAATGCCCGGCTCGTCATCGCTGCGCTGGCGCAGCAGCGGGTGCATCACGTCGGGGTCCAGAATGCCGGACTTGTCCATGACATATCGGTTCTCGATGCCCGACGCCTTGACGATGAACTCATCCGAGGAGTGCTGCATCGGTTCCATCTCTCCCGCCGCAATCGCATCGGCATTCGCAGCGTTCTGCTTGTCGGCATAGGCGTTGAAGGCGGCGACAAGTTCGGCGTTGGTGATGACGTTCTGAGGCGTAAAAACACCTGTGCCGGTGATAGCGGGCGTATGCATGGCGGGTCCTGAAGGTTTCGAATCTGCCTAAAATGCAGTCACAACCAGATTTGATCAAGAGAAGGTGACCCAAGGGAATATACTTAGAAAGAACAAATTCAGCTTCACATCTTGAATAGTTCAGAAATCGAAGTATATGGCGCCTCACATGTGTACGGAGCCCCGTAATGTCAGAAAATATCAGTGCCAGACTTGGTCGTCTTAGCCCCGAAATTCAGTCCATCATGGGTGTGTACGCCCTGTACTGGAAACTGGAAGAGACGTTCAATTGCATTGAAACAGACCTGAGCCATCCAGAATGCCACATGCTTATCAAGCTGGATCAACCCAAACGCATGGGCGTTCTGGCGGCAGATATGCTGAGCGTTCCATCGACTATAACTGCCACAGCGGACGGTTTGGAAAAGGCTGGCTATCTGACGCGCGAACGTGACCCCGAAGACCGTCGGGCTTGGCTGTTGGTTTTGACAGAGCAGGGCGAAGAAGTTCGAAATATGTTGGTGTCCGAGGCCGGAGAGTTGTTCCACCGCGCCTCTGGCCTGGACGCTGAAGAAACTGCTGAATTCGCGCGTTTGGCGCGCAAGATCCGAGACAATATCCTTAAAACTGGAATTCCCGAGGGATTGACGAAATGAAATACCTCTCTTTTTTCAGCGCGGTTCTTATCGCGCTGGCAACTTCTGCCACAGCGCAAGATACGGCAAAACCTGTCAAACTCATGCAGGTGCATGAAACCGCGCCGGGTTTCTCGCGTCAGTTCTTTGGTCGCGTGGCCGCGCGGCAGACCGTTGATCTGGCCTTTCAGGTTTCGGGCCAGATTGTCGAAATGCCTGTAACCGAAGGCTTTGTGATCCCCAAGGGTGAGTTGATCGCGCAACTGGACCAGGCGCCGTTTCAACGCCGGCACGACCGCGCGGTCCTGCAAAAAGATCAGGCCGACCGGACCGTGGCGCGTCTGTCTCGTTTGCGAGGCACGACTGCCAGCCAGGTCGCTGTAGACGATGCTGAAACCGAGGCGCAACTGGCCGACATCGCCGTGCGAGACGCCGAATACGATCTGGAACACGCGACCTTGACCGCGCCCTTCGACGCGCTGGTGTCCAGCCGCACTGTCGAGGCTTTTACAACTGTATCAGCCGGTACACCGATCGTTCGCATCCACGACATGTCCGAACTGCGGATCGAGGTCGATGTGCCTGAGATCCTGTTCCAGCGTTCAAGTCAGGAACAAGAAATCTCGATCACTGCGAAGTTCCCGGTCAGCGATGAGGTGTTTCCGCTTCAGGTGCGCGAGTTCGACGCTGAAAGCTCGAGCGTTGGACAAACCTTCCGTATCCAATTTGGCCTGACACCGCCCGAGGGCCTGCAAATCCTGCCGGGCTCATCCGTGACTGTGAATATTCAGGTTCAGGATGGCCAGACGGGTATCGTCGTTCCCGCCTCGGCTATTGTCGCTGACGCGGATGGAACACTGGGTGTTATGGCGTTTTCACCGGTCGGGGCTGACGAAGGCACAATCCGCTACGTGCCCGTAACCATTGAACCGACTCAGACCGGCGAGGTTCGGGTGCTGACCGGGTTGTCGGATGGCGATGAAATCGTGGTCGCCGGAGGCGCCGCCTTGACGGATGGCCAGACCGTGCGCCGTTTTACCGGTTTTGCGAACTGAGGGCAGACAGATGAACATCGCGCGCGCCTCGATCGACCGGCCACTTTATACGTGGCTCATCATCCTTATTGCACTGTTTGGTGGCATCTGGGGTTTCCTGTCGCTGGGCCGATTGGAAGACCCGGCTTTCACAATCAAAAACGCCGTTATTGCGACGCAATACCCCGGTGCCACAGCTGAAGAAGTGGCACTGGAAGTGTCCGAACCCTTGGAATCTGCCATTCAGCAGATGGGAGAGGTCGACACGATCACCTCGGTCAACCAGCCCGGTTTTTCGTTGATTGAGGTCGAAATCAAATCCACTTATGACGGTGACCAACTGCCTGAAATCTGGACCAAGCTGCGCGCCAAAGTGCGCGACGCGGCACGCGACTTGCCCTCTGGGGTGAGCCCACCTTTGGTGAATGACGGGTTCGGCGACGTGTTCGGCTTGTTCTATGCCGTTACAGCCGAGGGTTTTTCGGACGCCGAAAAGCATGAACTTTCCACCTTCCTGCGGCGTGAGCTGCTGACCGTTCCCGGTGTGGCTGACGTTGAGGTGATGGGCCTGCCCAATGAGGCAATCTTTGTTGAGCCTGATCTGGCTATCTCCGTGAACCAGAACGTGCCGATCACGGCCATAAACGAAGCGATTGCCAATGCGGACTCGGTCAACGCATCAGGCTCGGTTCGCACTGACAACGATCGCACAACGATTTTGACCGCCGAAGGGTCGGATACCGTATCGGCCATCGCAGGGCTGTCTTTGGGATCGCAGGGGCAGGTCATCAACCTGTTCGATATGGCGCACGTGTTCCGCGGCCGTCAGACGGACCCCGAAGTCATGATTCGATTCAACGGCGCCGAAGCATTCACGTTGGGCATCGCAGGCCTGTCGACCGAGAACATCGTCGAAGTCGGACAGCGCGCCGATGCCAAGTTCGCTGAATTGGATTCGCAAATCCCATTTGGCGTGGAAATCCTGCCGATCTACCAACAGCACGTTGTGGTCGAGCAGGCCTCGAACGATTTTCTGGTCAACCTCGCCATGTCGGTCACCATCGTTGTTGTTGTTCTTGCGGTCTTCATGGGATGGCGCGCGGCGGTTGTTGTAGGCTCGACCTTGTTGCTGACGGTGGTTGGGACGCTGCTGTTCATGTCAATCTTCTCGATCGAGATGGAGCGGATTTCGCTGGGTGCCCTGATCATTGCGATGGGGATGCTGGTGGACAATGCGATTGTGGTCGCCGAGGGGATGCAGATCGCAATGCTGCGAGGCAAGAATTCGCGCGATGCTGCGGATGAAGCAGCGTCCAAGACGCAAATCCCACTGTTGGGGGCCACAGTCATCGGTATCATGGCCTTTGCCGGCATCGGCCTTAGCCCGGACGCCACGGGGGAATTCCTGTTCTCGCTGTTTGCTGTGATTGCGATTTCTTTGTTGCTGAGCTGGGTGCTGGCGCTGACGGTGACGCCGCTGCTGGGGCATTATTTCTTCAAGCAAGGCGAAGAAGGCGCCGTGGATGCTTATGGCGGTCTTATGTTCCGCCTCTACGGGACGATCCTGCGCGGGGCTCTGCGTTTCCGCTGGCTTGTGATTGCTGGCCTTATAGGCGTGACCGCGGCGTGTTTCGTCGGCTTCGGGCAGGTGCGACAACAATTTTTCCCAGACTCGAACACGCCGCTGTTCTTTGTTCACTATAACCTGCCCCAAGGCACACCCATAGAGCGGACTGCTGAAGATATGGCTGTGTTCGAAAACTGGCTGGCCGAGCGCGACGATGTTGTCTCTGTTGCTACTTTCGTCGGACAGGGGGCAACCCGGTTCCTGCTGACCTATTCGGCAGAGAAACCGAACCCCGGCTATGGCCATATGATCATTCGCACCAACACCTTGGATGAAATCCCGGCCCTGCAGGCAGACCTGGAGGCGTTCGGACAGGTGCAATTCCCCGAAGGCCAGTTCCGCACCAAGCGCCTGATCTTTGGTCCCGGCGGCGGCGACCCGATTCAGGCGCGGTTCTCGGGCAGCGATCCGGCTGTGTTGCGGGAATTGGCGGATGAGGCGGTTCAGATTATGCGTGAAGCCTCGCCCAATGCGCTGAACGTCTATCACGACTGGCGCGAACAGGAGTTAGCCGTTCAGCCGATCTATGCCACCGAGCGCGCCCAGACTGCGGGCGTTTCTCGCGAAGACATTGCCGCAACCTTGCAGTTTTCGACGGACGGCATAGGCGCCGGGGAATTCCGCGAGCGGGATCGTCTGATCCCGATCATTCTGCGCCGTCCTGCGGATGGGGATTATTCGATCGTGGATCAGGTTGTTTTCTCGGAAGAATCGGAAAGGTTCGTTCCGATTGAACAGATGGTCGACGGGTTTGAATACAAACCGCTCAACACACTGGTGCACCGCCGCGACCGGGTGCTGACGATCACGGTGGGGGCCGATATCCCGCCGGATATGACGGCTGCTCAGGTGCACTCCGAAGTACGTGCGGCCATCGAAGCCATGGAACTGCCGCCAGGTTATCGGATGGAATGGGGTGGTGAGTTCGAAAATGCAGGCGAAGCCAATGAAAGCCTGGGCAAGCAATTGCCTCTGAGCCTTTTGATCATGGTGCTGATCTCAGTGCTGATCTTCAATGCGGTACGCCAGCCGATCATTATCTGGCTTTTGGTGCCCATGTCTGTGAACGGCGTGGTGATTGGCCTGCTGGGCACTGGCTTGCCGTTTACCTTTACGGCGCTGCTGGGCTTGCTCAGCCTGTCAGGTATGCTCATCAAGAACGGCATTGTTCTGGTCGAGGAAATCGACCTCGTCCGCGAAACCGGCAAACCCTTGCGTGAGGCGATCGTCGAGGCCTCGGTCTCGCGTCTGCGTCCAGTGATGCTGGCCGCGATCACCACTATTCTGGGGATGGCGCCATTGCTGACTGACGCATTCTTCCGCTCTATGGCGGTGACGATCATGGGCGGTCTGGCTTTTGCCACCATCCTGACCATGGTCGCGGCTCCGGTCTTTTACTTCGTGTTCTTTGCACGGGATGAACGGCGCGAGGCCGCTAGGGCATGATAGAACCGGGCGGCTGTTTCAGTCGCCCGGATCGTTTTCCGGATCATAGTGGTAGTAGAAACAGGATAGTTTGTTGCCATCAGGGTCGCGCAGGTACGCGACGTAGAAGTCTGGGGCGTAATACTCTCGCGTCCCCGGAGGGCCTTCGTCGGTGCCACCATGTTTCAAACCTGCCGCATGAAACTGCCTAACCTGTTCGGCGCTGTCGGCAGGGAAAGCCATCATCGTTCCATTGCCCGCACTAGCTGTACTACCATCATAAGGCGTGCAGACCCAGAACCCGGTTCCGGCGGCTGGCTCAGTTCCCCAGCCTGCGCGATCCTTGGTCCACCCCGGAAGGCGCGGTTGCTTTAGAACGCAAAAGACCGCGTCGTAGAACTGAATGGCCCGTGGCAGGTCATTGGTTCCGTATGTCGTGTATAGCTGCACTGGTCCCTTGCTGTGCGTCGGCCGGGTCAGATCAATGGGATCAGCGGCACGTCACATGCGGCGAGTGTCATCAAGGCAGCAAAAACTATAAACCTGCGCATTTGTTTTTCCTTCTGCTCGTTTTCAAAAAAGATGCGCGCCCGAAGACACAAGGTCAACGGGCGCGTAAGATACATCAGGTTTAAGCGGGTTCAGGCCGGTCAACCTTGCAGTGATTTCACCTCGACATCGCCCTCAGCCTGCGCCTTGATCGCCAGCGCGGCGGCGTGACTGGCAGCCGCAGTGGTATAGTAAGGGATCTTATCATACAGCGCGATCGAGCGGATGGATTTGCTGTCTTCAACCGCCTGCGCACCCTCGGTGGTATTCATCAGCAACTGAACCTGGCCGTCCTTCAGCATGTCGGCAACGTCCGGGCGACCTTCATAGACTTTGTTGACCACGTCGCACGCCACGCCATGCCCGGCAAGCCAGGACTGGGTCCCGCGTGTCGCCACCAGCGAGAAGCCCTGTTGTGTCAGCACCTGTGCGGCTTCCAACATGGCAGAGGTCTTGTCGGCATCCTTGATCGAGATGAAAGCCCGACCCGAGGACGGCAGAACCATGCCCGCGCCCATCTGCGCCTTGAGGAAAGCGCGAGGGAAGTCGCGATCCCATCCCATGACCTCACCGGTCGAGCGCATTTCCGGGCCCAGAATGGTGTCGACACCGGGGAAACGGGCGAAGGGCAGCACCGCCTCTTTCACCGAGAACCACGGCATGTCGGGGTCGGCCAGCGTCATTTGGTCGGCGATCTTGGTGTCGTCAACCGCCTTGTAGGGGGGGCGTTTCGGGAAATCCGCCAGTTTTTCGCCCGCCATGATGCGTGCCGCGATCGAAGCAATTGCGCTGTCGGTTGCCTTGGCGACAAACGGCACGGTGCGCGAGGCGCGGGGGTTCACTTCGATCAGGTAAATCTCATCATCCTTGATCGCGAACTGCACGTTCATAAGGCCCACGACGTTCAGCGCCTTGGCCAGCTTGAACGCCTGATCCTTGATCTGGTCGAGGATTTCCTTCGACAGCGAATAGGGGGGCAGCGAACAGGCCGAGTCGCCTGAGTGGACGCCAGCCTCTTCGATATGCTGCATGATGCCCGCGACATGTACGTCGGTGCCATCGCACAGCGCGTCCACGTCCAACTCAACCGCGCCAGCCAGATAGCTGTCCAGCAGAACAGGGCTGTCGCCCGAGACCACAACGGCCTCGTTGATATAGCGTTTCAGTTGCTCCATATCGCGGACGATTTCCATCGCGCGACCGCCCAGAACGTAAGAGGGGCGGATGACCAGCGGGAAGCCGATTTCTTCGGCGATTTCCAGTGCCTGTTCGTCGGTCGAGGCGATGCCGTTCTTAGGCTGTCTCAGACCCAATTCGTTGACCAGCGCCTGGAAGCGTTCGCGATCTTCAGCCAGGTCAATGGCGTCCGGCGTGGTGCCAAGGATCGGGATACCTTCGGCCTCAAGCGCATTTGCCAGTTTCAGCGGGGTCTGGCCGCCAAACTGAACAATCACACCGTGAAGCGTGCCGTTTTCCTGCTCTTTCGTCAGGATTTCCATGACGTGTTCAAATGTCAGTGGCTCAAAATACAGGCGATCCGAGGTGTCATAGTCGGTCGAGACCGTCTCGGGGTTGCAGTTGACCATGATGGTCTCATACCCCGCCTCGGTCAGGGCAAAGCAGGCGTGACAACAGCAATAGTCGAACTCGATGCCTTGACCAATCCGGTTCGGGCCACCGCCGAGGATCACCACCTTCTTACGGTCGCTCGGACGTGCCTCGCATTCAACGTCGCCCATCATCGGGGCCTCGTAGGTCGAATACATATAGGGTGTCTGCGCTTCGAATTCGGCGGCGCAGGTATCGATGCGTTTGAAGACCGCCGAAACGCCCAGATTGCGGCGGGCGCGGCGGACATTGGCTTCGTCACGGCCGGTCAGGTTACCTAGACGCGCGTCGGTGAAGCCCAGCATCTTCAGCTTGCGGATGCCTTCCTCGGTCATCGGCAAGCCGCCTTTGCGGACCTGACGCTCAGCCTCGATGATCTCGCGAATACGGGCCAGGAACCACGGATCAAACTTGGTGACGCCGAAAATCTCGTCATCGGTCAGACCGTGGCGCATCGCCTGCGCGATGGTACGCAAACGGTCAGGTGTCTGCTGGCTGATCGCCTTGATCACGGCGGCTTTGTCGTCGGCTTCGTCCCAGAGGTCGACATTCAGGCCGGGGATTTCGATCTCATCAAAGCCGGTCAGGCCCGACTCCATCGAGGCCAGAGCCTTTTGCATCGATTCGTGGATGGTGCGACCGATGGACATGGCCTCACCCACCGATTTCATCGCGGTGGTCAGGTGGGGCTCGGAGCCCGGGAATTTCTCAAAGGCGAATTTCGGGATCTTGGTGACGACATAGTCGATCGTCGGCTCGAACGAGGCCGGGGTGACCTTGGTGATGTCATTGTCCAGCTCGTCCAGCGTATAGCCCACGGCCAGCTTCGCGGCGATCTTGGCAATCGGGAACCCGGTTGCCTTCGAGGCCAGCGCCGAAGACCGTGACACGCGCGGGTTCATCTCGATCACGACCATCCGGCCATCATCAGGGTTAATCGCCCATTGCACGTTCGATCCGCCGGTCTCGACCCCAATCTCACGCAGAACGGCAATCGAGCCGTTGCGCATGATCTGGTATTCCTTGTCGGTCAGCGTAAGCGCCGGAGCCACAGTGATCGAGTCACCCGTGTGCACGCCCATCGGATCGACGTTCTCGATAGAGCAGACGATGATGGCGTTATCGGCAGTGTCGCGCACCACCTCCATCTCGTATTCTTTCCAGCCCAACAGGCTTTCATCGACGAGAATCTGGTTCACCGGCGAGGCATCCATCCCCGAGCGGCAGAAATGGATATAATCCTCGCGGTTATAGGCCACACCGCCGCCAGTGCCACCCAGCGTAAAGGCAGGGCGGATGATGGCCGGCAGACCGATTTCTTCCAGTTCATCCAACGCCATCTGCACACCCGCATCCAGATCGGCAGAACCGTCTTCTTTGCGGGGTGCGGTCACGATGGTGGCTTTGGGGTTCTCAAGACCAAGACGGTCCATCGCCTCGCGGAACAGCTTGCGGTCTTCGGCCATTTCGATGGCGTCGCGCTTGGCGCCGATCATCTCAACCCCGAACTCTTCCAGAACGCCCATCTCTTCCAAGGCCAATGACGTGTTCAGGCCGGTTTGCCCTCCCATGGTGGGCAGCAGGGCGTCGGGGCGCTCTTTTTCGATGATTTTGGCGACAACTTCGGGGGTGATCGGCTCGATATAGGTGGCGTCCGCCAAGCCGGGATCGGTCATTATCGTGGCGGGGTTTGAGTTCACCAGAATGACCCGGTATCCTTCTTCCCGTAGCGCCTTGCAGGCCTGAGCGCCGGAATAGTCGAACTCGCACGCCTGACCGATAACAATGGGCCCCGCCCCGATGATCATGATCGACTGGATGT
Source organism: Ruegeria sp. AA6 (assembly GCF_056542865.1). NCBI lineage: Bacteria > Pseudomonadati > Pseudomonadota > Alphaproteobacteria > Rhodobacterales > Roseobacteraceae > Ruegeria > Ruegeria sp. AA6. Next base: position 27,000 of record NZ_JBQGAN010000015.1, on the reverse strand, counting down.
CGGTTCTTCTCGGCATGGCCTTGTTCCTTCGATTGTGTGCGAGTCAGGGCACCCCCAAGCGCCCAAATTGTCCTGCGTTATAGGGACCGCGCGAAAAGGTTCAAGGGGTATCGGAATTGGTGGCGAAATTGCCGCTTTCCCCTCTTTCCCTTGCCGCCGTATTCTCTATACCGCGCAGCACGACAAATGAGGATGCAATTGCGTATTCGTTTCGATCAGGGGCCAGCCGGGCCCGGAACCAGTTTCGACCGGCTAGCCAGTGTGATCCGTGCGGACCAGCCGGACGACGTGCCCCATGCTTTGGCGGCGCTGGATGAGGCACGCGCTGAAGGTGCATGGCTGGCGGGCTATGCAAGTTATGAACTGGGCTATGCGCTGGAGCCGCGCCTGATCGACCGTCTGCCTGCTGATCGACGTCTGCCTTTGCTGTGCTTTGGCGTTTACGATGCGCCTGAGACACGTGATCTTCCCCTTGCATCGGGCGGTGTGACTGGCTTTGACCCTCGGTGGGATGAGGCGCGGTATACTCGTGCTTTTCAACAGGTTCATGACGCCATAGGGGCCGGGGATATCTATCAGGCCAACCTGACCTTTCCGATCGACCTGACTGTCGAAGGCGAAAGCGCTGCGCTTTATGCTGCGTTGGCGTCTGGTCAGCCGGTGGGTCATGGCGCGTTGGTCCAACAGGAAGGTCTGCCCGATTTGCTCAGCCGATCGCCCGAGCTTTTCTTTCGCACGGATGCGGACCGGGGCATCGAGACCCGTCCTATGAAGGGTACCCAGCCGCGCAGCGAAGATATGGCCGAGGACGCGCGCCGCAGGGCGTTCTTGTCGACCGACGACAAGAACAGGGCGGAAAACCTTATGATCGTCGACCTTCTGCGCAATGATATCAGCCGAGTCGCTTTGCCCGGATCGGTCAAAGTGCCCGAACTGTTCAAGGTCGAAACCTATGCAACCGTGCACCAGATGATCTCATTGGTGCAGGCACAACTGCATCTGGGGGCCGAACTGTCGGATATTCTGTCCGCGCTGTTCCCCTGCGGCTCGATCACTGGCGCGCCCAAGATTCGCGCGATGGAGATTCTGTCTGACCTCGAACCCTGGCCTCGCGACATCTATTGTGGCGCCATCGGCTGGGCCGCGCCGGATGGACGGTCCGAGTTCAATGTGGCGATCCGCACGCTGATGGTCGAGGATGGCAAGGCCACGCTGAATGTAGGAGGCGGCGTGGTCTGGGACAGCACAGCCCCATCGGAATATGAGGAAGCGCTATGGAAAGCCCGCTTTGCCCACCAGCTGACGCTGACTTCCGCATAATCGAAACGCTGGCGTTCCGGCCCGAACAGGGCTTTGTGCGGCAAGATCGTCACCTGGCCCGTATGGCGCGGTCGGCCGAGGCGTTTGGCATCGCCTTCGACGTCAGGGCTGCTGTTGAACGTTTGAACGGCGCGGCGGGTGAGGCTCCTCTGCGGTGTCGGTTGACGCTTGCGGCGGATGGACAATTGGACGTGACAACCGGGGCATTGACCGAAAGCCCTGCGGTCTGGCGGGTGGGGATTGCTCAGACGCGTCTGAACGCGGATGACATATGGCTCCGGTACAAGACGACCCAACGCGCACTTTATGATGGCGCCCGCGCGTCCTTGCCTCAAGGGATCGACGAACTTCTGTTCCAGAACGAACGTGATGAGCTGTGCGAGGGAACCATCACCAATCTGTTTGTTCATATGCCCGACGGTCGCCACCTTACACCTCCTTTGTCCAGCGGTGTGTTGCCCGGCATCATTCGCGAAGAACTTCTGGATAATAAACAGATTACCGAGGCCATCCTGACCTTGACCGACCTGAAAAACGCTACAAAAATCTATATGGGTAATTCGTTGCGTGGTCTGATCCGGGCGGAGTTGGCAATACAGTGAGCAAACAAACCGAGTGGGCAGCCAGCGCGGCACCGCATCTGCGGTTGAGACTGGAGTTTGGATTGTTCTTCATCGCCGCGCCGGTGCTGATCGCGGTGTTGTTCCCGCCCGATTGGATGTTCCCGTCCCTGTTTGCGTTCACCGCGTTGGGGATTGTTCTGCTGCACCTGACGCCCGGCTTCGCATGGGCTGAGCTGCGATATAACTGGCGCAACTGGTCCTGGCGCGAGGTTATCATTTTCACCATTGCCATGACGGCGTTCTGCGTCACACTTGTGATGGCCACGCGCCCCGATGCAGCGTTCTTCCTTTTGCGCAACCGGCCTGAATTCCTGCTGGTCATATGGCTCGGCTACCCGCTGCTGTCAGCCTTGCCGCAAGAGCTGCTGTTTCGCTCCCTGTTCTTCCGCCGATACCACGCGATCTTGCCGAATGGACGGACAGCCTATCTGCTGAACGCCGGGCTGTTTTCACTGGCACATCTGATGTACTGGAGTTGGATCGTCGCCATTATGACCTTTGCCGGAGGGCTGCTGTTTACCTGGGCCTATCGCAAGCGTGGTTCGTTTTTTTATGCGGTGCTGCTGCACGCGATTGCGGGGAACATCATCTTTGCTGCAGGTCTGGGCATCTATTTCTATTCCGGCAACGTGCAAAGGCCGTTTTGATGGCGCGACCTGCCTTGACTTTCCAAGCCCGACAGGGTGTATCGGCGCGACGAATTCTGCGCCCGAAGGGATATGATCCATGCACGCCTATCGCAGCCACACCTGCGCCGCTCTGACCGCCGCCAATGTCGGTGAAACCGTCCGCCTGTCTGGTTGGGTGCATCGTGTCCGAGATCACGGCGGCGTGCTGTTCATAGACCTGCGCGACCATTTTGGCGTCACGCAAGTTCTGTGCGACGGCGACAGCGCGGCCTTTGCCGAGCTGGAGAAGGTCCGCTCCGAATGGTGTATCCGCATCGACGGCAATGTCAAAGCGCGTGATCCTGAGCTGGTGAACCCGAAGCTGCCGACTGGTGAGATCGAAGTTTACGTGCGTGAGCTTGAGGTTCTGGGCGCTGCCGACGAACTGCCGCTGATGGTCTTCGGCGATCAAGAATACCCCGAGGAAACCCGCCTGCGCTATCGTTATCTGGACCTGCGCCGCGAGGCGATGCAGCAGAACATGGCCCTGCGTTCGGACGTTGTCGCATCAATGCGTCGCCGCATGTGGGATCAAGGCTTCCGCGAGTACCAGACGCCGATCATCACGGCGTCGTCGCCCGAAGGTGCGCGTGACTTCCTGGTGCCTTCGCGCCTGCATCCGGGCAAATTCTATGCGCTGCCTCAGGCCCCGCAGCAGTTCAAGCAGCTGATCATGGTGTCGGGTTTCGACAAGTATTTTCAGATCGCGCCGTGCTTCCGCGACGAAGATCCGCGCGCTGACCGTTCGCCGACCGATTTCTACCAGCTTGACCTAGAGATGTCGTTTGTTGAACAGCAGGATGTGTTCGACACCATTCAGCCGGTTCTGACCGGCGTGTTCGAAGAGTTCGGCGGTGGCCGCAAGGTCGATCAGGACTGGCCGCAGATTTCCTATAAGGACGCGGCCCTGTGGTACGGCACCGACAAGCCCGACCTGCGCAATCCCATTAAAATGCAAGTGGTCTCCGACCACTTCCGCGGGTCTGGCTTCGCGATTTTCGCGAAGCTGTTGGAGCAGGAAGGCACTGAAATCCGCGCCATCCCAGCGCCGACCGGTGGCAGCCGTAAATTCTGTGACCGCATGAACGCTTTTGCGCAAAAAGAGGGTCTGCCCGGCATGGGCTACATCTTCTGGCGCGATCAGGGCGAAGGGATGGAGGCCGCTGGCCCGCTGGCCAAAAACATTGGTCCCGAGCGGACCGAGGCGATCCGTCAGCAGCTGGGTCTGGGCGTCGGCGATGCGGCGTTCTTCTTGGGGGGCAAACCGAAAGCCTTTGAGAAGGTTGCGGGCAAAGCCCGTGACGTGATCGGTGAGGAACTGAACCTGACCGAAAAAGACCGTTTTGCCTTTGCTTGGATCGTTGACTTCCCGATCTACGAACAGGACGAGGAAACCGGCGCGATCGACTTTGAGCACAACCCATTCTCGATGCCACAGGGTGGGATGGATGCCCTGAATGGCAATCCTCTGGATGTGCGCGGCTATCAGTACGATCTGGCCTGCAACGGCTATGAGCTGGTTTCGGGCGCGATCCGAAACCACAAGCCAGAAATCATGCTGAAAGCATTTGAGCTGGCTGGCTATGGCGAGGATGAGGTGAAAAGCCGCTTTGGTGCGCTATTCAACGCCTTCCACTATGGCGCTCCGCCGCACGGTGGCTGTGCTGCGGGCATCGACCGGATCGTGATGTTGCTGGCTGATGAGGCCAACATCCGCGAAGTCATGATGTTCCCGATGAATCAGCGCGCCGAAGATCTGATGATGGACGCGCCGTCCGATCCAACCTCGGACCAGTTGATGGAGCTGGGTCTGCGGATCATCCCTCAGGAATAATCAATTGCCCGCCGCAGTCTCTGCGGCGGGTATTTCTTTTGGTCCGGCGGCAACAATGACGCGGTTAGAACTCTGCGCGGTTCCATTGCGCGCCGCAATTTCCAACGGGCAAGGCAACGATTTGCGCGCGATCCGAATGTTTCTGGCCGCAATCCAAGCTTGAAAATATGCCCACATGCTGACGATCGCAGCGGTTAGGAAATAAGCCGTCACCATCTCAGATCGCCTCGCGCAGTTCCAGACGTGCCTGAACGAGACCGGCGACTTGTGCGGCCAGCGCAGTGACAGGCGTTCCGCTCGCGCGCGACTCGGCCAGTTTCTGGGCTGCGTTCGCCAGCACTGTATCTTCGGCATCGCGGGCCACACCGCTCAGGAACTGGGCCGCGTAGTCCAGTGTTCTATGATCATTTGGCCCGGCCAGCACGTCCGCGATGTGGGCCATGTCGTCCTGATAGGCCATCGGGTCCGGGCGGATTACCTCATCCCGAATGGCATGCAGGTTGTTGGGGCGTCGATCCTCGGGCAAGCTTTCCAGAATGAGCTGTTGGAAATACGATAGCGATTTTAAGGGTTTATCCAGGAAACCGTCGACCCCTGCACGAAGCGCTGTATCCTGCCCATGCTCATCGCCAGACATGGCCAGAATGGCCCCGATGCGGGGGGCTGCTTCGGTCAGTTCTGCGATCAAATCGGCACCTGACCCATCCGGCAGACCGATATCCACCAATATGACCGAGGGGCGGTAGATTTGCAGGTGACGCCGAGCCGAGGACAAACAATCCGCGCGCCGGATGCGCGCGCCGCTATGCAGGCACATCAGACGGATCGCGTCACAGGCATAGCGGCTGTCTTCAACAACCAGAATGGTTTGCCCCAGCAGAGGCCGTGTGGCCGTCGGCTGTGCGCGAGAGGCGAAGGGGCTCGAATCGTCCATGGCAGAACTCCTAATCAGCAGATGCCTCACGCTAGGAACTTCTGGCTAACACGACGTTAACGGCAATTTGGCGCACTTGTTCTTTGCCCTATCAGCCCTCATAACCGCTGCAACGCAGAACAGAGGAGAGTTCTATGATTGGTCGCCTGAATCATGTCGCCATCGCCGTGCCCGATCTCGAGGCCGCGTCCGAGCAATATCGAAACGCGCTGGGTGCCAAGGTTGGCGCGCCGCAGGACGAACCGGATCACGGTGTGACCGTAGTGTTCATCGAACTGCCGAACACCAAGATCGAACTGCTCTACCCGTTGGGCGATGACAGCCCGATCAACGGCTTTCTGGAAAAGAATCCGGCAGGTGGCATTCACCATGTCTGCTATGAGGTCGAGGATATTATCGCCGCCCGTGACCATCTGAAGGAAACCGGGGCTCGTGTTCTGGGCTCGGGCGAACCCAAGATCGGCGCGCATGGTAAGCCGGTGCTGTTTCTGCATCCCAAGGACTTTAACGGCTGCCTGGTCGAGCTAGAACAAGTTTAACGCAAGAGAGGCTGTCATGACGATTACTGCTGCACTGGTACTGTTTGCCGTCATCTGGTTCATGACGCTGCTGATTGTGCTGCCAATCCGCATCAAGACGCAAGGTGATCTGGGCGATATCGTTCCGGGCACCCATGCGGGCGCGCCGGAAGTGCATCACATGAAGAAAAAGATGTGGATCACCACCGGAATTTCAGTGGTGCTCTGGGCGATCATCGCAGGGATCATCATCTCGGGTGTGATTTCAGTGCGCGATTTCGACTGGCTGAACCAGTTGGAACCACGCGAGTAAGCGTCAGGGCGTTGGCCCTGACAGCTTGTGGTAGATATGGGTGAACGTGGCGGCCCCGAGGATTGGGATCACCAGGTTCACAAGCGGCACCGACAATGGTATCGCCATCAAGGTGCCCGCCAGCCATATCGTCGCGGAATGCTTGGCCCGCAGTTTTCGCGCCCCTTCGCGTCCGATCCGGCGCATCGCCGCCAGCGTGAAGTATTCTCGACCCAGCAGGAACCCGTTCATCGTCCAAAAGATAAACGGCGCCAGCGGCGTAAAGATCGCATAGAGGATCAGTGCCAGCAGGTTGGCTACGATCAGCACACCCATGAACCCCAACGCATCCCGCAACCCTTCGCTGAACGGGATGCCCGGTACGGCGGGCAGGGTGGGATAGTGTTTGTCCTCGACCGCCTGCGCGACCTCTTCCAGAAACATAGAGGTGATGGCCGATGCCACAGGCACCATCAGAAACACTGGCAGGATCAAAACCACGAAAATTCCCGAGTAGTTCAATACGTCGTTCAGCCACGGCACAGCACCGATCCACGGCAACGAAATCTCGTTCCCAGAGGCCCGGTTGATCAGCCAGATGGCAACTGCGCAGGCTGCGATCAACAGCACGATCGTCAGACCAACACCGCGTAACAGGACGGCGCGGAATTTGGGATCTCCGATCTGGCCAAGCGCTGCGAAGAACGCGTTGAGGATCATCATTCCGAAACCCACTCGGTTAGGGCTGCCACATCGGGGCGGGGGCGTTCGGGCGGGACGTTGCTTTCGGTTGCGATATGGATCAATCCGGCGACGCGCTCGTTGTCTTGCAGGTCAAAGGCCCTGCGGCAGAATTCAGGGTCATGCACTTGCCAGCCTGTCAGCCAATTCGCGCCCCAACCCGCTGCAAGAGCCGCGTTCAGAAGGGCCAGACAGACGGCGCCGGCGGAATAGGTCTGTTCGATTGCGGGGATTTTTTCGGATGGTTTCTGAACCTCGATCACTGCGACCGCCAAGTGGCCCATGCCAAACTGGCTGCGGGCTTTGGCAATATCCTCGGGCGTCTTGCCCAAGGCAATGCCACAATCCTGCGTCAGGTCAGACAGACGCGGCATTGCACCTTTTTCCAACACGATAAACCGCCACGGTTCCAATTTGCCGTGATCGGGGCTGCGGGCGGCGGCAGTGAGCAAGGGCAAAAGTTCGTCCCGAGTAGGAGCCGGAGCAATCAGGGTCTTCGCCGGGCGCGACCGGCGCGATTGCAAAAATTCCAGGGCGGCCGGGTTCTTCAAGGACATATGTTAATTTCCTTTACATGGGCAGTTTGTATCTGGTCGAGCGACTTACGCGTTTCAAGGGAAAACTGCTCGAATTGTTGGATCAATTTCATTACCTGCCTTTCTGAGCAAGTGTGTGTGCGGGCAGGAGTCGAATGATGGCCAAACCTAAGCTGCGCGACATGCCGGATCTGAGTGCCTATGCCAAGCCAGGCATGTCCGTTCCGGTACGAGTCGCGCCAAGGGCTGCAAAAGACAGTATTGCAATTGCAGATGAGACGATCCGCATCTCGGTCACCGCTCCGCCCGAGAACGGTAAAGCCAATGAAGCCGTACGCCGGGTGTTGGCCACAGCGATGGGCGTAGCTCCATCAGAGCTGACCCTAAAGAGGGGCGCGACTGCGCGGGACAAGCTGTTTGTTTACGCGTCCTGATCCGGTTTTTCGTGGATCTGATATACCCCTTCCGGCAAGTCCAGTGCGGCAGCCAGATCGCGGACCTGTTCAGGGGACAGGGTGATCCTTTGAATCTGGTTTGTGCGAGGGTCCAATTGCTCAAGCGTCACACATTCGGCGAAGCTGTTGATGACGACATCCTCTTGCAAAGGCTTCTCGCCTTCATCCACCAGAGTAATGACGGTCGAGTCGAATTCATGCTCAATCGAAAACATGAGGTCAGAGTGCAGGGCGACGAACGGCAATGCAACCCGTTGTGTGGCAATCGGCCTGTGGCAACCCTGTCAGGACCGCGCTATGGTTTCTCAAACGGATTTGCCGTTTCAAAGGAATTCCAATGCTCCGTCTGACCTTTTTGCTGTTTCCTCTGGTGCTGGCGGCCTGCGACGCTGGCGTTTTGCGTGTTCAGCCGGCGGCGGAATGGTCACAGGATTCCGAAGAGTTTCTGGTTGAAGCCGCTGCATTTCAAGACATCAGTCGCGCTGTTGGCAAAGAAGCCCGAGCCGAGTGTTTGCGCCAAGCCAGGGTCAGAAACTGCGATTTCACGATTCTGGTCGACCTGAACCCGCGCGCCCCCGCCAACGCGTTTCAAACATTGGATGACAAAGATCAACCGGTGATTATCTTTACCCGAGCGATGATTCAGTCAGCTCAAAATGAGGACGAACTGGCCTTTGTGATGGGGCACGAGGCCGCGCATCACGTTTTGGGTCACATCGCCCGACAATCCGAAAACGCGCAAGAAAGCGCGGCGATCTTCAACGACCTCGGCAAGCTGTATGGCGAAAGCGGGCAAGAGCTTGAACGCTCGAAAAAACTTGGGGCTGAGGTCGGCGTGCAAGTGAACGTTAAAACGTTTGAACTGGAAGCAGACCAACTGGGTACGATCATAACGCACAATGCGGGGTATAATCCCCTGATCGGCGCAAAGTATTTCGATCGGATTCCAGATCCCGGAGATCGGTTTTTGGGCACGCACCCCCCTAATGCCGCACGGGTTCAGATCGTGCAGGAAACGGCAAGGCAACTGGGTCTGACGCAATGACATCCCTGAAAAGGTTGGGTGTGATCCTGACGGATCGCGGTTCGAAATATGCGGTGTCGGGCGCGACGGTACGTACTCGCGCGGATGTGGACGCGGTGCTGCAGGACCTTAAATCAGACAAAGCGTATGCCAAGGCGACCCACAACACATGGGCAGCAGTGTTGCCGACCGGGGCGCTCAAGGCCGATGACGGGGAAAGCGGCGCTGGGATGGTGATCCTACGTATGCTCGAACGTGCCGAGCTGCAAAACCATGTTGTGATCGTCACCCGCTGGTACGGCGGCAAAAAACTTGGCGGTGACCGGTTTCGCCGGGTCCAGGATGCCACGCGCGCGTATCTGGACCAGATCGGAGCCGGGTCTTGACCTGAATCAAAGGCCCAATTGCTGCGCTTGTGTACCCTTTTGACACGTGCGACAGGGAAAGGACCTTTCGATGGCCAACCGAGATACGCTGAAACACCACGCCGGTCTGGTCGACCGGATGGCAACCAAGCTGGGTGTGGACTTGCAACAGTCGGCGATTGACGGCGACATTTTGATAGATGAATTGAGTGATGCAGTTCTGCGGTGCACGGGTTGCCCGAACCCCAATCATTGCCAAAGCTTCCTAAGTGAAACAGCCCAAGCGCAGCAAACACCTGAATACTGCCGCAATCAGGAACTGCTTGGCAAACTTATCCCTTAATCTACGGAATAACTCATGCTGCATCTCGGAGAGATAATGACCCATCTGCGCCTTGTTCTGCGTATGGGGCAGGCGACTGGAACGGATATGGCTGCCGCACATCGCCAAGGTCACCTGACGCAGCAGGACTGGGCCGAGATGGTTCAGCAATGTCGGGGGTGTGGGTGGGCCAACCAGTGCCCGGATTGGCTGGACCGGCATGAAAATGAGGTGGATGCCCCGCAGTCCTGTAGAAATCAGCAACAGTTCGCGGCATTGAAAACCGTGCAAAGGCAGGCAAACTGATGGCACGGGATTTGTTGGGAGATGTTGAAACACATTTCTGGCTAACCCGATCTGTGGCGCGCTGCATGAATATCTCGCTGACCGAGGCAATGGCCGAACGACGCCTGACGGCGGATCGCTATGCACAGATGGTGACACAGTGCCGGGCATCGCAGTGCAGCGGGCAGTGCGCGCTTTGGTTGGCAGAGCAACAATCCGAGGCTCATGCGGCCCCGGATTTTTGCGCAAACGCGGATCTGTTGAACGCGTTGAAGAATTGATCACAACTTAGAGTGTGATCCGTCGCACAGCGGCGCTTTCGTGCTGTGCTTGCAGCCACAGAAAAAGACTTTTTGTGTACTATCAGCGGTGTATTTTATCGGCTCAAATTCTGTGTCTTTATGAGAGCCATCGCAAAACGGCTGCCGCTGTGACTGGCCGCATGCGCACCAGAAATAAATTTTCCCTTCGGTAACCTCGACCGGGAAGGGGCCTTTTTGCGCGATGGTTGGGATGTCTGACATGTGGCTACTCCGCTTTTGGCTAATGTCGTTATATCAGTGCAGGGTAATGCAATAAAATCGGTAGCTTTTATTCAAAAAACCGCTGTTTCAAAGGGAGTTACCGGCGTGGTTTTGCCTTTAATCACATTCACGTGATTCAATTTGTTGCAATAACCAAATCGAAGTCTTATTCTGACATCGGCCTCGAATTCTTAGGCAATATCAGAAATTTAATAGAGGAATGACGGACATGAAACTCAAATTTGCCGCCGTTGGTGCATTTGCTCTTATTCTGGCTGCGTGCTCGCAGCAGGAGGAACCGGCACCGGTTTATATCACTCCTGAGTATGACAAATTCGGTACGCCGAGCTGTCCGGCAGGCACCCAGCTGGCCACGACCGAGGCAGGTCAGACCGTTTGTGATCCGGTCGCACAATAAAAATTTCGCGGGTGGCTTTATTGGAAGCTGCCCGCACTTCGTTTTCGACAGAGCCGCCCATGGGGCGGTTTTTTCTTGCGTGTTACGCGTTGATTAGGCTTCAGTTCAATTCACAAAAAAGCAGAGGGCAGATGAAATACTTCTTTACTCGCCTAAAGGACCGAACACGTTGGAGCTGGCAGGGATTGGCTGCAACGTGGCGGGACGAATACTCGTTTCGCGCGTGGGTTTGGGCGAACCTAGTCTCGGCGGCTTTGGCCCTGTGGCTGCCCTTTGGGGATGGGTTGCGTGTGTCGATATTGGTGCTGGGATTGCTGGTTCTGGTGGCCGAATTGTTCAACACGGCGATTGAGCGGGCTGTTGACCACACGTCGACCGATCACAGCGAGTTGGCCGGTCAAGCCAAAGACGCGGCAAGCGCAGCAGTTGCTTTGACCGCCATCGCCGCAGGGTTGGCTTGGGTTGTCGCGCTTGTTGGGCTGCTCTGAAATTGAAGCACGGCCTCAGTATCTGCCTCGAAAGATCCCATGGCCAAAACTCCGACGTTGGATGCCATAGTTTTGCGGGATGTAGTAGGGCGACGATCGTGTTCTGAGGGCCGTTTGTGGCGCGTTATGCTTGCGTTTTCCCCGTTTGGCATAGTGCGATCGGCGCTTGGGATGGTCATAAACCTTGGATTTGGGCCTATCATAGTAGACCTCGGGTTTTGGCTTGTGGTGAAACACCTTTGGCGCCCCATAATAGCGGTGCACTTTATGTTTGCTGCGGTGCTGCAGGCTCAGAGGTGGTGAGCCGATGATGATGAAACCACTGACGCTGACGTCGTCGGCGGCTGCAGGCACCGCAAAAAATTGAGAAGCAAGCAAAAGCGCAGCGCAGTTCCTAAAAATAAGGCGCAGACAAGACATTGAACCCTCCTTCAAATGAGGCTGAATGTCCTGTCATGATCCATCAAATTGGGACAAAACGCCAATAAACTCATCTCACGCGTCGCCGATCTGGGGTTATTGGGTCAGGCTAACTTGCCCCACAGGTCGTACTCACCGGCCTCATCCACCTCGACCGAGACGATGTCGCCGGGCTTGAGGTTCTCAAACCCTTCGTCGATGAAAAGGTTCCCGTCGATCTCGGGCGCATCCGCCTTGGTGCGGCAGGTGGCGGCCTCATCATCCACTTCGTCCACGATCACGTCGATGGTCCGTCCAACCTTGGCGGCCAGCTTGGCCTCGGAAATTGCTTGTGCTTTCTCCATGAACCGTTCCCAACGCTCTTGCTTGACCTCGGCCGGAACGTGATCGGGCAGGTTGTTCGATCGCGCGCCATCGACGTTTTCGTATTGGAAGCAGCCAACGCGATCCAGTTGGGCTTCGTCCATCCAATCAAGCAGAGTCTGGAATTCAGCCTCGGTCTCACCCGGGTAGCCGACAATGAAGGTCGACCGCAGGGTGATATCGGGGCAGGTCGCGCGCCACGCGGCAATCTCGTCCAATGTTTTGGCGGCGGCAGCGGGGCGCGCCATCCGCTTCAGAACGTCCGGGTGGGCATGCTGGAATGGGATATCCAGATAGGGCAGCACGTTGCAGCCTGCATCCGCCATCAACGGGATCAATTCGCGCACATGCGGGTAGGGGTAAACATAGTGCAGGCGGACCCAAGCATCGAGCTGACCCAGTTCACGCGCCAGATCGGTGATGTGGCTGCGCACCTCGCGGTCTTTCCACGGGTTTACGTCGTATTTCCGATCCAGCCCATAGGCCGAGGTGTCCTGCGAGATCACCAGCAACTCGCGAACACCGTTGTCGACCAGCTTTTCCGCCTCACGCAACACCGCATGGGCCGGGCGGCTGGCCAGTTTGCCGCGCATGTCGGGGATAATGCAGAACTTGCACTTGTGGTTGCAGCCCTCGGAAATCTTGAGATAGCTGTAATGGCGTGGGGTCAGTTGCACGCTGGCGGCGGGTAGCAGGTCCACGAACGGGTCTGGGTCGGGCGGCACAGCGGTATGTACGGCGTCCAACACTTGTTCGTATTGATGCGGCCCTGTCACGGCCATGATGCGGGGATGGTGTTCGCGGATATAATCCGGTTCGGCCCCCAGACAGCCGGTTACGATGACCTTGCCGTTTTCTACCAATGCCTCGCCAATAGCATCCAGAGATTCAGCCTTGGCGCTGTCAAGGAACCCGCAGGTGTTCACAATCACGGCATCAGCGCCGGAATAGTCCGGCGAAATGCCGTACCCTTCGGCCCGCAGGCGGGTCAGAATTCGTTCGCTATCGACCAAAGCCTTCGGGCAGCCCAACGACACCATACCAATAGTGGGCTGGTTCGGGCGTGGCGTGTCGGTGATCCGGGCGGCAGGTGCCAGGTCGGGGCGGAGGTTTGGCGGGTTCGAGCTCATGGCGCGGCATATAGTCGGGAAAGCTTCCCCTTGCAAATGGGGGCCAGGCTTTGAATGATCTTTTCAACGCATGCCCAAAAAGCGGAGAGCAGAAAAATGAAGTGGCTGTTGCGCATTCTCTTCCTATTCGTGGTCGCCTTCGGCCTTGTCATCGGCGCTTTGTTGCTAATGCCTGGCGACAAGCTGGCCGCGATCCTGGCGGAACAGGTCAAAACCGAGACGGGCCGAGACCTGACGCTGACCGGTGATGTGAACCTGTCCTTTTGGCCGGTTCTGGGGATGGAAACCGGCCCGGTCACATTCGGGAACGCCCCTTGGGCTGGGTCCGAGCCGATGCTGAGCGCGGAAAGTCTGGCTATTGGGGTGGATGCCTCGGCGCTGCTGAACGGAGATTTGCGGATCCGTCGGGTCATAGCCGACAACCCGGTGCTGCGGCTTAAGCTGTCTGAGGGGCGTGGAAACTGGGAGTTGGGCAAGGCAGCACCGCAAACGGCCACGGGTTCGACGGCGGACGCCGCTGCATCAGCCGGTTCGCCGCAGGGTGCAGTGACTTTGGACCGTCTGGAACTGACCAACGCTCGGATGATCTATATCGAAAATGGCACGACCAAGTTCGACTTCGCGAATGTCGATTTATCGGCCAGCTGGCCGGGTCCGACCTCTCCGATGATTATGCAGGCGCAGATGGCGGTGCCGGGCGGCAAGGTAAACGTCGATCTCAAAATACCGGACCTGCCGGCCTATGCCTCGGGGGCCGTTACCGGGCTGGAACTGGCCCTGACCGCACCCGGCGGTGAGGTTGGCTTTGACGGTCGCGTTAACCTAGCCGGTGATATGGATGGCGCGCTTGAGGTCAAGACCACCGATACCGAACAGATGCTTGCCGCCTTCGGTCAGGCCGGGGTTGGGGTGCCGCTGGGACTGGGGCGCGTGGCCGATGTGTCGGCGCAGATGACCTATACGCAAGAGGGTCGTATCTCGCTTCGCGACTTGGTGGCGCAATTGGATCACAACCGTTTTGATGGGGAAGCAGATATTCAGATCGCGGACCCGCCCAAAATCACGGCGCGGCTGAAGGGCGGAGATATCGACTTGTCCCGCTACAATGAAGGCTCTGCCCAAACCGGGGGCGGGTCTGGTGTGGGCTCGCCGTCGGTAGACGGATGGTCAAAGGAACCGATCGATGCTTCGGCGTTGTCGCTTGCCAATGGGAAAATTCGTCTGACAGCTTCATCGATCGCGATACCTGACATAGAACTTGGTCCTAGTGATCTCACGCTCAGCCTTGACCGGTCGCGGGCGGTGTTGCGGATGAACCCGGCCACTCTGTTTTCCGGGCAGGTGAATGGGCAAGTGGTTGCAAACAACCGAAACGGTCTGTCAGTTGGGGGAAAGCTGAGCGCGCAGGATGTGGACCTTCAGCAGGCGCTTTCGACCATTGCCGGGATTGATCGTCTGTCGGGCGCAGGATCGGGAGAGTTTGAGTTTCTGGGCGTCGGGCAAACCGAAGATCAGATCATGCGCTCGCTCAGCGGAAAGGGTGGCCTGGCCGTTGGACAGGGTGTTATCTCGGGCTTTGATCTGGACCGCCTGATGGGGCGCAGCCAAGACGCAGGTGGGACAACAGTGTTCAACAGTCTGACGGCCAGTTTTACCATTGATCAGGGCGTTCTGACCAATCGCGATCTGCTGATGTCACTGGATAATTTCCGGGCCGACGGAACAGGGCAGGTCAATATCGGAAGACGCACGATTGACTACCTTTTCACCCCAGTCGCATTACGCGCCAATTCGGGGCAGGGTCTGTCCGTACCCGTGCGCATCATCGGCCCGTGGGAAGACCCGTCCATCAAACCTGACTTTAGCAAAGTGATCGAAGCCGCAGCCGAGGGGCAGCTCAGGGAACTGGAAGATGACGCCAAGCAGAAGGTTTTGGATAAGGTCGGTGATGAACTCGGTACGACCGTGACCGAGACAGAAAGTATCGAAGACGCGCTAAAGAACAAGCTGGAAGAAGAGGCTAAAAAGGGCCTTCTCAAATTGCTCGGCGGGAACTGAAGGGTGGGGCGCCAATCGCGCCCCGATCCCAGATCAGATTGTCTGGTCGTAATCGCCGACGCCTGGTTCGGTTCGGATAACGGCATCAATGTCCGAGAAGATGGCGCGCATTTCGTCCTCGCTGTCGCTGCTTTCGCAGACCACGACCAGGTTCGGCGTGTTCGACGAAGCGCGCACCAGCCCCCAGCTTCCGTTGTCCAGAATGACCCGCGCGCCGTTGACGGTCACAACCTCTTTGATCTCGCGCCCGGCGAAGGTTTCGCCCGCATCGGCCTTGGCGACCAGTTTGTCCACCAATCGTTTGAGGATGTCGTATTTTTCGGTATCGGCTGCATAGGGCGACATGGTCGGAGTTGACCATGTTTTCGGCAGAGCCTTGCGCAGATCGGACATGCTTTTGTCCGGGTTGCGATCCATCAGCTTGCAGATTTCCACCGCCACCCGCATGCCGCAGTCATAACCACGCCCGATTGGTTCAGCCAGGAAGTAGTGGCCCGACTTTTCAAATCCGGCCAGAGCGTTGATTTCCTTGACCCGACGCTTCATGTGGCTGTGACCGGTTTTCCAGTAATCCGCCTTGACGCCATGGGCCTGCAACTCGGGGTCGCTGGCAAAAAGGCCGGTTGATTTCACGTCAGCCACGAAAGTCGAGTTCGGGTACAGCTTGGCCAGATCGCGGGCCATGATCACACCGACCTTGTCGGCGAAAATCTCTTCACCCTCATCATCAACAACCCCGCAACGGTCGCCGTCGCCGTCAAACCCAAGCGCCAGATCGGCGCTGCTGGATTTCACGGTGTCGGACATGTCGTGCAACATCTCCATGGCCTCGGGGTTTGGGTTGTAATTGGGGAAGGTGTAATCCAGCCGATTGTGGCTGGGCACCACTTCGACACCCATCCGCTCGAAGATTTCGGGTGCAAAGGCCGAGGCCGTTCCGTTGCCGGTCGCGCAAACAACTTTGAGCGGGCGGGACATTTTGAAATCACCTACCAGATCGTCGATATACGCCTCTTTCACGCCGTCGACGAATTCGTAAGACCCACCTTCATGGGCGACGCCTTCGCCGTTCAGGACGATGTCACGCAGTTCCGACATCTCATCCGGGCCGTGGGTCAGCGGGCGGTCGAAGCCCATCTTCACACCGGTCCAGCCATTCGGGTTGTGGCTGGCCGTAACCATTGCCACGGCCGGAACATCCAGATGGAATTGGGCGAAATACGCCATCGGGCTAAGGGCCGGGCCGATGTCCTTGACCTGAATACCAGCCTGCATCAGGCCCAGTATCAGCGCATTCTTGATCGCCAGCGAATAGTCGCGATAGTCGTTGCCCACGGCGATCACCGGATCGATCCCGCGTTTGCGAATTTGCGTACCCAAACCCAGCCCCAAGGCCGTCATGCCCGGCAGATTGATTTCTTCCGGATATTTCCAGCGAGCGTCATATTCGCGAAACCCGGTAGGGGTGATCATGGCATCGCGCAGAAAGCTCCAGGTGTTTGGGGTCACCTCGGGGATGGGTTTGGTCATAGTATCACTCGTGATTAAATCTGAATTGGATTGGCTTTGGCCAGTGCATCAAAGCGCATCAATGTGTCAATGAGTTGAGGCATTTGATCCAGGGGGATCATATTCGGTCCATCAGAGGGCGCCGAGTCGGGGTCTTGGTGCGTTTCGATGAACACGGCTCCGACGCCCAACGAGACTGCTGCACGGGCCATAACCGGTGCAAACTCGCGCTGGCCACCAGAGGAACCTCCTTTACCGCCGGGCTGCTGCACCGAGTGCGTCGCGTCCATTACGACCGGGTAACCTGTTTTTGCCATTTGCGGCAGGCCGCGCATATCGGCCACAAGCGTGTTGTACCCGAAAGAGGTGCCGCGCTCGGTCAGCAAGATGTTCTGGTTTCCGGTGCTTTCGACCTTGTCAACGATGTTGCCCATTTCCCAAGGGGCGAGAAACTGTCCCTTTTTGACATTCACAGCTTTTCCGGTGTTGCCAGCCGCAAGAAGCATGTCAGTCTGGCGGCACAGGAAGGCTGGAATTTGCAATATGTCCACAGCCTCGGCAGCCACTGCGCACTGGGCCTCGGTATGAACATCTGTCAGAACGGGAATTTCCATCGTCTTACGAATGCCGTCCAGAACCTTCAGCCCGGCATCAATCCCCATGCCCCGTTTGCCGGACAAAGACGTCCGGTTTGCCTTGTCGTATGAAGCCTTGAAGACATACTGCGCGCCCGCTGCGTCGCAGGCCTCTTTCATTTTGCCCGCAATCATCTGGGCGTGATCGGCGGTTTCAAGTTGGCAGGGGCCAGCAATGATTGTCAGGGGCAGATCATTGCCGACCGTGAGATCGGAGATTTTTACATGTTTCATGTGTCTTACGAGGATACCTGTTCACGAAGGACCGACGCGGTAAGCGAGATCATCAGGTAAATACCAGCAAACAACAGGAAAGCCAAAATCGTATTTTCGAACTTGCGCGGATAGGTGTGCTCCTCGCTGGCTACCGGGTTTACCGACACCGTCAGATATCGCACTTTGCGATTGGCCTCGGTCCGGGTGGTTTCCATTTGTTCCATGGCGGTCTGCAGCATCATGTCCCGGGCAACGAGGTCGGCCTGAGCCATTTGTATTCGAACGCTCAGGCGCGCGAGCGAATTTTCGCCCGCCGACGCGTCAAGCATTTCCGCGTTCAGCCCGGACAGCACCACCTCAAGCCTTTGAATGTCAGCGCGTACGCCATCCACCTTGGCTTGGTTGGGGCGCAGGTTGTCCAGCAGTGCCGCCAGTTGCAGTTCTTTCTCTTGCAGCTCGATTTCGATCGCATTGATGCGTGCCCGCAGTCCGGCGAGGACATTTTCCGGGTCCAGTACCGCACCCTGCAATTGAAGCTCGATCAACTGTTCCTGCGCTTTTCGGCGTTCTTCTTGCGCAATTTCAAAACTGGCAATTGCATCGCGCATCTGATCATCGCGCTTCAATTCTGTCAGGCCGTTGATCGTGTCCTCTGCATAGGACAAAAGCAGGTTGGAAAGCTCGACCGAAATTTCAGGGGCAGGTGCGGCGACCTCCATTCGGATGATGCCATCGCTTGGGTCGTAGCCGATGGTAATCATCCGCCTGAACAGCTTGTACGTGTCTTCCAGTGTCGCGTCTTGAGGCAAGCGCTGGATGGGGTCGATCCAATCTTGTTTGAATATTTCCGAAAAATTCGTGTCCCGCTCCAATCGCAATAGAGCGTCCTTAGATTCAAGGAATTCCTGAGTGGCAACCGAATCCTGCGCAGTGGCGTATTGAGTGCCTGCAAGAAATCCACCAAACGAAGCTCCTCCACCGTCTGCCTGCAAAATCGAAAAGGCAGAGTCGCTCGCGTACATAGGTGTGGCGTAGCGGTAGAAATACATGCCCACGATCAGTGTAGGAAGCAGGACAAACACCGCCAGACGTGCAAAAAGGGCAAACAGCTTGCGTTTGCGGCGGCGAGCAATGTCTTTCTGGATTTCACCGATCTCAAGGTTGCGGCGTTCTGCCGGGCTCAGCTCTGGGCCTGGCAGGTCCTGCGGGGATTGCCTGACTGTTTGAGGCAACTGGATGGTGATCTTGTCTTTGGTCTGATCATCCGTGCGGTTTTTTTCGGCGGCCAAATCCAGCAGGTTGGCGCGCTCGAACGGGTCTATACCCTTTAGGCGAAGCTGGCGGACCGCGTCATAGTCCGAGCTTGCCGTAAGGTCGTTCTTTTGGGCCAAACGACGCGCGATGCGCAGTTGTCGCCCGGTCAGCCCCTCACGCTTAATCTCGTCAATGCCGGTTGCAGGTTGGGCGTCATTCGCCTCATCGGTCGGTTGCATCGCTTTCCTGATGCGCGACATTGCATCGGTCCGTGCCTCCGGCGACTTCGCCTCGTCGCGGTTGCGGCGCCAACGATACTTCTTAGCCTTGGGTTTGGTAGTCATATAGCTGTTTTGCCTCTTCCAAGGTGTCGAACATGTGCAACTTGCCGTCCACCAATACGGCGGCCTGTTGTGCGAATTTTTCCAGAATTTCGGGGCTATGAGACACGATCACCAGCGTTGTTGTGCGCAATCGCTCTCGTAGGATGTCACCTGCTTTTCGGTTGAACTCGACATCGGTTGTCGCGGGCATACCCTCATCTATCAGGTACATATCGAAGTCCAGCGCCAGCATCAGAGCAAAGGTGAACCGCGCCCGCATGCCAGAAGAATACGTTCCTAGCGGTTGATTGAAGTATTCGCCCAGATTGCACAGCCAACTGCAGTACGCTTCGACATAATCGGGGTCCATCCCGTATATCTTGGCGATATAGCGTGCGTTTTCCAGAGCTGATAGTTTCTTTGCCACGCCACCGGAAAACCCCATCGGGAACGAAATCCGACAGTCTTTTCGGATGACGCCTTCGTCTGGTTTCTCAAGCCCGGCCATCATGTTGATCAACGTCGTTTTCCCAGTGCCGTTTGGTGCCAGAACGCCAATAGACCGGCCCAGTTCGATACGGAACGAGACCCGGTCTAGGATCACCTTTCGGCGCGTCCCGGTCCAGAAGGACTTACTGACATTCTCAAACTCAAGCATTCATGGCCTGCTGCTTTGGCGTTTCTTCGGTGTACCGCTTTGTTCGGGTGATTTGCGGTAAATTTAGTAGTCCATGTTGGCTACATTATGTCGAATTGTGAAACAAATGATCAATGCGCGCCCAGGCTCACTATTACGATTGTGACTTTTCCACCGGTTGGCCCCTGACCGCGCGTTGACTATCCTTCACTCTGATCGTCAACCAGTTTGATGCAGGAAGTCTTGCGATCTGATGAATTCGCTGCAGAAAGAGATAAAGTCCTGCCGTATTTGCGCAGGCAGGTTTCGAGCCACGTTTACTGCTCATGAACCGCGCCCTGTGGTGTGGTTCAGGTCTGGTGCGCGGCTGCTGATTGCGGGGCAGGCGCCGGGGGCGCGAGTTCATGCCTCGGGCCAACCGTTCACCGACCCCTCGGGCGACCGGTTGCGCGATTGGCTGGGGATTGACGAGGCGGTGTTTTATGACCGTACCCGTGTTGCGATCGTCCCGATGGCGTTTTGCTTTCCGGGGTACAACGCGCGCAAGGCCGACCTGCCGCCGCCGCCCATCTGTGGGCAGACATGGCATGGCAGAGTGATGGAGGAGCTGGGAGAGGTGCCGCTGACAGTTCTGGTCGGCGGGCATGCGCATAAATATCACCTTGGGCTGCGCACGGCTGTAACGGACACCGTCATCACGTGGCGAGACCATGCGCCGCGTGTGTTTCCCTTGCCTCATCCATCATGGCGGAATACGGCATGGCTAAAGAAAAACCCGTGGTTTGAAGCAGATCTGCTGCCGGTACTGCGCGCGCGGGTGCAAGAGGTGCTGAATGACTGATACGACGGCCCTGGATGCCGCACATGCCACTATGGAGGCCAATCCGAAGGATGACGCGGCACGCTTGCGTTTCTTTGAGCGTCTCGCCGATAGCGAGCTGTTTCTGCTGCTGGCAGAAGAGGCGCATGACGAAAACATCACGCCCGAGCTGTTCGACGTGGCCGATGGCAGATTTGTACTGGTTTTCGATCGTGAGGATCGTCTGGCGCGTTTCGCCGACAGGCCGGTGCCTTATGTGGCGTTGTCGGGGCGGGTGCTGTCCTCGATGCTGGCGGGGCAGGGGATTGGTTTGGGCCTGAACCTTGAGGTCGCGCCGTCATCGATGCTGATCCCTGCTGAGGCGCTGGGCTGGCTGGCAACGACGTTGGAACACGCACCTGAAAAGGTGCAGCAACGTCTGGCCGAGTTTCTGCCGCCAATGGGGTTACCGGATGAACTGCTGAAAGCACTGGATGCGAAACTTGCTACCGCGGTCGGTCTGGCTGAAGCTGCGTTTCTGGTCGGCACCAAGACGGAGGAAGGGCGCGCGGGCCACCTTCTGGGTTTTGTTGGCGCGGTTGAAGGGGCTGAGCCCGCTTTGGCCAAGGCAGCGTCCGAGGCGTTGACCTTTTCCGGGATTGAGGCTGGCGCAATGGATGTCGGGTTTTTCGGCTCGCACGATCCGGCTGCGGCAGCGCTGGCGCGGGTTGGGTTGAAATTCGACCTGCCGCAGCCTGAACAGCGCGTTGTCGAGCGTGTCGCGCCCGGCAGTGACCCGGATAGCCCGCCCATTCTGAAATAAGAAAGCCCCGCAGTCTGGTGAACCGCGGGGCCATTGGGTTATTCTGCCGCTGGTTCCAGCTTGTCCTGCGTACGGGTTTCAAAATCGCTGGCGTCGTGGCGTTCGTGCAGCTGGGTGTGGGGCTCTCCGAAGGCACGATTGACCATACGGCCGCGCTGAACGGCGGGGCGTTCGTCAATCGCCTTGGCCCAACGCATCACGTTTTCATAGGATTCGACGTCCAAGAACTCTGCCGCGCTGTAAAGACGGCCCAGAACCAGTTGACCATACCAAGGCCAGATCGCCATATCGGCAATGGTGTAATCTTCGCCGGTGATAAAAGTCTTGCCGTCCAGTTGCTTGTCCAGCACGTCCAGTTGGCGTTTGGTTTCCATCGTGAAACGGTTGATCGGGTATTCCCATTTTTCGGGCGCGTAGGCGTAGAAATGACCGAACCCGCCGCCCAGATAGGGCGCACTGCCCATCTGCCAGAATACCCAGTTCATCACTTCGGTCCGCTCAGGCCCCGATTTCGGCAGGAAGGCATCGAACTTCTCGGCCAGATGGAACAGGATCGATGCGCTTTCGAACACACGCACCGGCTCATCGCCCGAACGGTCCCACAACGCGGGGATTTTCGAGTTCGGGTTGGCCCCGACAAAGCCCGAGCTGAACTGATCGCCGTCACCAATGTTGATCAGCCAGGCGTTGTATTCGGCCTCTTTGTGACCTAGGGCCAGCAACTCCTCAAGCATCACGGTCACTTTGACGCCGTTGGGTGTCGCCAGCGAATACAGTTGCAGGGGGTGCTTGCCGACCGGCAGATCCTTGTCATGGGTGGCGCCAGCGATGGGGCGGTTGATGTTGGCAAATCTGCCACCGCTTTCGCTGTCCCAGGTCCAGACTGTGGGGGGCGTGTATGGGGATTGCTCGGTCATCTGGTGTCTTTCTCCGCAGAGTTCGGGTGAATTGTCCGTTCGTCACAACAGCTAATGTTGCAAAGCGCCGAGTCCAACCCCGGACGTTACAGCAGATTTGTAACATTCGGGATCGAACCTCTCACGTTTCTTCATTCACGATCACAGCGGCGCGAGGGGGACTGCCCATTCAAGGGTAAATACCTATCCTCTCAGCAAGCGCGAAACACCGAGTTCAAAAGGATTGACCACATGAAACGCTTTGCCCTTACTTTTGCGACCGCACTGACTCTTGCCGTGCCAGCATTTGCCGGTGATCAATATGTTGACGGTACCGGATTTGCCGTCTCGGGTTATGATGTTGTTGCTTACCGCAATCTGGATCAAGTGCCGGTCGGCCAATCCCAACCCGAGGGCGTGCGGGGTCATTCTGACATCACTGCGGAATATAACGGCGCGACCTGGGCGTTTTCGTCCGAAGAGAACCGTGCAAAGTTCCTTGAGAACCCGGCCTATTACGCACCTCAATACGACGGTCACTGCGCCTATGGCGTGTCGAAGGGCGGCAAAGTTCCGGCAAACCCGAACCTGTGGCGGATCGTTGACGACAAGCTGTACCTGAACATTACGGATGTCGTTGTCGGGTTCTGGGAAGAAGACGTGCCCGGCAACATCAACATTGCCGAAGGCAATTGGCCGGGTATTGAAGGCGACGCCGCATCGAGCAGCGTTATTCCGAAGTTTACTTCGGAAGGCCCGATTGCAAACTAAACCACCACTCACAACAGGCAAACCCGGCCATCACCAGGCCGGGTTTTCTAACCAGCCAACCAGAATTCATCCCGCATTTGCTGGTCCGCATCAAACTTAATGCGAACGCTTTTAGCACCTGGGAATTTCCGCGCGGTAATGTTTTCCGGGACCACAACCTCACCACCGCCGGTCTCTTTGGACTGAAAACTAAGCACTTCGGTTTCAAGCCGCCGTGCCGATGCCAAAAACGAGGTCGGAAGCGCCACTCGGTTAGCACCCACTTGAACAGGTGTTGAGACGAAGTAGGTCAGGTTGCGACCGTAAAAGCCGACCGCTTCGGGAATGTGGTCCGCGTCTACTACGCTATTCACCTCAGATTGCGGCCCATCTTCTTCAGGGTTATGCGCCAGCGCTGTGTTTAGAAGTACGCGACAAGCGTCGATATCCGCGCTTTCCAATTCAATCACACGCTTGCGCAGTTTTGGCCGACGCGGTTGGCCGCTGGCCTTGCCTTTTACTGTCAAACCTTCACGGCGAAGAAAGTCATACGCTTCTTTGGCGCGGGCGAAGTTGCTGCAGTCACCATTGGTGTGGTCCGGATGTGCGCGGAACGCGATGTTACGCCACGCATCGCGGATTTCGTCAGACCCCGCAGTTTGGGCCAACCCCAAAGCTCCCAACGCTTCAGCGCGCGCATTGTTTTTTTCTACTGGCTCCATAACCAAAACAACTCGTTAACAAACACAACAATGTCAGTGTGCGGCGGGCTGCTGGTTTGTCAAACTCAGTGAATTTTTGCTGCCCTCTGGGAAACAGTGGTGGAAATTTTATTTCAATTGTCGCGACGCAATGGTGCTCGAAAGATTATTAAAACGTCGAAAAAGCCCGAAACCTGAACAGGTTCCGGGCAAATGGATCATGTTAGGTTGAATCAGGCGACGTTTTGCAGCGCGGTCTTGGGTGTAATGCCCAGAGCAAAACACACATCGCGTGTCAGTTCAGGTCGGTTCAAGGTGTAGAAGTGCAGCTTGTCCACGCCACCTTCGATCAGGTCTGAGCACAATTCCGTGCAGAGCGCGGTGGCGAGCAAATCCTCTCGATCATCCCGGATCGCCTTTTCAAAGGCATTCTCGATCCAATCAGGGATGTGCGCTCCACAGCGGCGGGCAAAGTTGCGCGCACCCTTCCAGTTTTCGATCGGCAGGATTCCAGGCACGATTGGCTTGTCGATCCCAGCCTTTTCGCAGGCATCACGGAACCGGAAATAGGTTTCAGCCTCGAAAAAAAACTGCGTCAGAGCCTCGTCGGCACCGGCATCCAGCTTGGCCTTCAGCCAGTCGACGTCAGCTGCGAAATCCCGCGCTTCGGGGTGTTTGTCCGGGTAAGCACCGACACGGATGCTGAACATTTCGGTCTCGGCCAGCGCTTCAATCAGTTCGACGGAACTGTTGAACCCGTCGGGGTGCGGCACGAAGCGATCCTGACCCTTCGGCGGGTCGCCACGCAGGGCGACAATGTCCTGAACGCCCGCGCGCGCAAAGGTATCGGCGATCTCAAGCGTTTCCTGACGCGAGGCATCCACGCATGTCAGATGTGCCGCAACAGGCAGGCCCGACGATTTGTGCAGGGTGGACACCGCATCGCGGGTCAACTCACGCGTTGTGCCACCCGCACCGTAGGTGACCGAGACAAAACGTGGTTCCAGCGGTGCCAGCGTCTGAACCGTATCCCACAGGCGGAAGGAGGCCTCGAGCGTTTGCGGCGGGAAAAACTCGAATGAAATCTCTGGTGTCGTCATGTCAGCCTCGCAGGTCCAAGTTGTTGCCCTTGTGCCAGCTTTCGCATTGTGAGACAAACTCATATTACTCAAGAACAACATGAGTCACATAGCAATGCACATCGAATTCCGGCACCTGCGTACAATCAAGGCGATCCATGATTGCGGCGGGCTGGCGCGGGCTGCGGATCAATTGAACATCACCCAATCGGCGCTGAGCCATCAGATCAAAGGACTGGAAGATCAGGCGGGCGTTGAACTGTTCCTGCGCCGGTCCAAGCCGATGAAGCTATCGGCGGCGGGGTTGCGCCTGTTACGGTTGGCCGAGCAAATCTTGCCGCAAGTCGAGGCCACACAACAGGAATTCTCGTCTCTGCGCGACGGGCGTACCGGTCGAATGCATATCGCCATCGAGTGTCACGCCTGTTTCGAATGGCTGTTCCCGGTGCTGGAATCCTTCCGAAAGTCCTGGGGTGATGTTGACGTCGATATCCGACCGGGTCTGGCTTTTGACGCCTTGCCCGCCCTTCAAAAAGAAGAGGTTGATCTGGTGGTGTCTTCAGACCCCGAAGACCTGCCGGGCGTCGAGTTCATCGAACTGTTCGACTATGACGCGGTGTTTGTCGCCGCCTCATCGCATCCGCTGGCGCAGAAGGAATACATCGAGGCCGAGGATTTCCGCGGCCAGACCCTAATCACCTATCCGGTCGAGCGAACTCGTCTGGACATTTTCAGCCAGTTGCTGATTCCGGCGCGGATCGAACCTGCTGCGATCCGACAGGTTGAACTGACCGCCGTAATCCTGTTGCTTGTGGCCTCGAACCGTGGCGTTGCGGTGCTGCCGGACTGGGTTGTGCGTGAGGTGAAGTACAATTCCGACTACGTCACGCGCCCGCTGACCAAGGATGGGATCACGCGCAGGCTTTATGCCGCCGTGCGCACCGAGGACCTTGAAAAACCCTATGTGAAAGAGTTGATCGAACTGGCGGGAACCGAGGCGCGTAAGCTCCAAGAACAATAGGCGCAAAACGCGGGTCTGCTATGCGCATCATTCCTCTTGGCAAGGGCGCTTTGCCCCAGTATACGCGCGGTTTGACCGGACAGGAGCCTTTGGACAATGGTTGGCAGTGCAAACCTCAACATCATGATCAAAGCCGCGCGCAAAGCGGGGCGTTCTTTGGTCAAGGATTTTCGTGAAGTCGAGAACCTTCAGGTGTCGATGAAAGGCGCGGGTGATTTTGTCTCCAAGGCCGATATCGCTGCCGAGGAAATCCTGAAAGAGGAACTGCTGGGCGCACGTCCAACTTATGGCTGGCTAGCTGAAGAAGGCGGTTCCATCGACGGCGAAGACCCGACCCGTCGCTGGATCGTTGATCCGCTGGACGGCACCACGAACTTTTTGCACGGCCTGCCGCACTGGGCGATTTCGATCGCGTTGGAGCATAAGGGCAAGATCGTCGCCGGAGTGATCTACGACGCAGCCAAGGACGAGATGTTCTTTGCCGAAAAAGGCGAGGGCGCGTGGATGAACGACACCCGCATCCGTGTCTCGGGCCGTCACCGCATGATCGAGTCCATATTTTCCACCGGTCTGCCCTTCGGCGGCCGTTCGGACCTGCCTGCAACGCTGCAGGATCTGGCCCGTCTGATGCCTGCCTGCGCCGGTGTGCGCCGTTGGGGCGCGGCAGCCTTGGACATGGCTTATGTGGCCGCTGGTCGTTACGAAGGGTTCTGGGAACGTCGCCTGAATGCCTGGGACGTGGCCGCCGGGATAATCATCGTGAAAGAGGCCGGTGGCTTCGTTCAGGCGCTGAACCCTGAAGGCAGTGTGCTGGAGGACGGTGAAGTGATCTGTTCGAATGAGCCGATCTTTGATCAATTCGCCAAGGTAATCCGGGGCTGATCACTTTTAATTGCTGAAAAGCAAGCGCGCCCCAATCGAGGCGCGCTTTTTTTGTTTTACAAGGACGCCGTTTCCGCCAGTCCTGCTTTTTCTGCGAGTTTTGCTGCGACTTGGGCGACGGCGAGGTCTTGTAGTCCGACGCCTGTTCCGTCGAAGA
>NZ_JBQGAN010000014.1:0-128409 GCF_056542865.1 Ruegeria sp. AA6 | reverse complement strand
GAAAAGAAGGGCAAAGATGGACGACTTTTACGCCGCCCGCAGCAGGGTTATCCCGCCGCTACCGTGGTCGACTTTCTCACCGCCGTTCTCAATCCAAACGCCCAATTAGAGAAGCAGGCGTCGGCTGCAAGTTCTCTGTTTGAAGGTTGAATACCGTAAACGGTTCCTACGGTTCTAAAGACAAAAACCAAAGTGTGTCCGCAATCGATCGATTTGAGTGCCGTGAGTTAGTGTTGCTTTGAACCGTTAGCGACATATTCAGCTATTACTGCCCGGCTGCCACTCTGCCAGATTGCAGTCAGCCAGTAGGCAAAGGCTTTGCTAAAGGCAGTGTCACGGCGAGTGGCGTCACAATATAGGCTTTGTTCGATCCATGCATTTGGATTGGATTTAGATGCTAGCGCGGTCTTTTTCAGGTTCTCCCATTGAGGGTCATTGGGGGCAATTTCCGAGCCATCTTCACGGAAGCCCGCACACATACGGCACCAGAAGGCTTCAGCCAGAGCGAGTCCGCGCGTGGACGAGCCAGACGCGATTGCGTCGCGCAGCGAGGGTATCAAAAAGCCCGGGTGCCGTGAGGACCCGTCGAATGCAACCCGCCGCGTAGTGTCGTGAATCGCGGTGTTGGCGAAACGTTTTATTACCAGCTCAAGGTAGTCGGTTGGTAACGTTCCGGGGACGGCTTCAACATGGGGCAGAATTTCTTCTGCCTGAACCTTCTTGAAAAACGCAACGATGTCCGGGGCCTGCATGCAGTCTGAAATCGTGCGGACATTCAGTATTTCCCCCACATTTGCCAACAGTTGGTGGCCTCCGTTCAAAATGCGCAGTTTGATTGTCTCATAGCTGTGAACATCGTGGGTCACCGTAGCGCCGACTTTTTCAAGAGGCGGTCGCCCGGCGCAAAAGTCATCCTCGATCACCCATTGGCGAAAATTCTCATGCGAGACCGGTGCTTGGTCTTCGACGCCAAGGGCGCGGCATTGCGACACCAATTGGTCAGTCGTCGCGGGCACGATGCAATCTACCATCGAGTTAGGGAACGTGCCATTCTGGTCAATCCAGTCGGCCAGATCAGGGTCGGACATGCGTGCCAAACCAACGATACAGTTCCGCAGGATTGCTCCGTTGCCCTGAAGATTATCACAGCTCAGCGCAGTAAAAGGTTTAAGCCCGTCTGCACGGCGTTTCTTGAATGCTGCGACGATGGAGCCGAAGGCCGTGCGTGGCAGGTTGGGATTTGTCGCATCGTGACGAATATCTTCGTGATCCGTGTTGAAAGCACCTGTGTTGGGATCCAGATAGTACCCGCCTTCTGTTACTGTTAGCGACACGATCCGGATAGATGGGTCGGCCAATTGCCGGACTAGCGCAATATTGCCTTCCTCAATCGGCAGATAGTCGATCATAGGCCCAATCACTTCGGCAGATATCCCATTTGGATCCAGCTCAATCAGTGTTGTCAGGCAATCCTGCTTCAGCAGCTTCTCTCTCATCTCGGCATCATAGTTTCGCACGCCGGCCCCGATGATCGCCCAATCATGGGCCTGACCCTGCTGCATCAGCTGGTGCAAATACCAGGCCTGATGGGCGCGGTGAAAATTACCAAGCCCAATGTGGACAATGCCGGCCGTCAGGTCCGAGCGCGCATAGGTCGGCGTCCTGATTGTCGCTGGCAGGTCCGAAAGGCTGTCTCGCCGCAGCGGCACCAGAGGATTTGCGTTCGCCACAGGGTTCATCAGTTCATCCAGTTTCCGCCGTCGACATTGTAGGTTTGTGCGACGATGTATCTGGCCTCGTCCGAGGCAAGAAACACTGCCATTCCGGTCAGATCTTCGGCCCGGCCCATACGGCCGTAGGGGACGGCTGCAGCCACTTCACGCTTTTTCTGGCCGGGCGCTTTGCCTTCGTGTTTTGCGAAGAACGCATCAACGCCGTCCCAGTGTTCGCCATCAACCACGCCGGGCGCGATGGCGTTCACGTTGATCCCATGAGAGATCAGATTCAGACCTGCCGATTGGGTCAGAGAAATGATCGCCGCCTTGCTTGCGCAGTACACAGCGACCAAAGGCTCGCCCCTTCGCCCTGCTTGCGACGCCATGTTGATGATCCGACCTTTGGTCCCGTGTTCGATCATGTGGCGCGCGACCGCCTGCATTGTGAACAAGGCACCCGAGACGTTAATGTCAAAAACGCGGGTATAGTCTGCGCGCTCGATCTCAACTATTGGGGCCGCCGTAAAGATGGCCGCGTTGTTGATCAGAATGTCGATCGGGCCGAAATGCGCAACCGCGCGCGCGACGGCATTGTCTATGCTGTGTTGGCTGGTCACGTCCATCTCGACAGCCAAAGCGGCGTCACCGATTTCGGCTGCCGCCTGTTGTGCACGTGAGGCATCAATGTCGGCAATGACAACGCGCGCGCCTTCGGCAACATAGGCCTTGGCAAAAGCCAGCCCAATGCCGCGCGCAGCCCCTGTAATAAGGGCAGTTTTTCCTGCCAGTCGGTTCATTCGATCCGCAGTCCCTGTGCGTCAAAGCGGTGAATTACATCGGCCCGTGGGGTCAGATGAATGCGATCACCGTGGCGGAAGCCAACTTCGCCATCCGCGCGCACCGTGATCGTTTCGGCCAAGCCGGTTTCATGGATGTGGAAAAATGTGTCTGACCCAAGGTGTTCGGATACTCCGACTACGCCGGACCATGTACCCTCGCTGTCTGAGACCGCGATATGTTCCGGGCGGATGCCGATCGTATGCGCACCATGTTTCGCGGCCTCTTCTCCCTCAATGAAATTCATCTTGGGGGAACCGATGAACCCAGCAACGAACAGGTTGCGCGGTGTGCGGTACAGCTCCAGTGGAGAGCCGACCTGCTCGATCACACCCGCCTGAAGGACGACGATCTTGTCGGCCATTGTCATCGCCTCGACCTGATCGTGGGTCACGTAGATCATCGTGGTCGCCAGGCGTTCGTGCAGTTCACTGATTTCCAGCCGCATGCCAACGCGCAGCGCTGCATCAAGGTTCGACAGAGGTTCATCGAACAGGAAGGCTGCTGGCTCACGGACAATCGCGCGTCCGATTGCAACTCGCTGACGTTGACCACCGGACAATTGGCCCGGGCGGCGGTCCAGATAGTCGGTCAGGTTCAGCACGCCCGCGGCCCCTTCGACGCGTTTGTCGATCTCGGCCTGATCCAGTTTCGCCATACGCAACGGGAAGGCGATGTTCTTGCGCACGGTCATATGCGGGTAGAGCGCATAGGACTGAAACACCATCGCAAGGCCGCGTTTGGCCGGCGGCACATCAGTTGCATCCGACCCGTCAATGTCGATAGAGCCGCTGGTGATATCTTCCAACCCTGCGATCAGGCGTAGCAGGGTGGACTTGCCGCAGCCGGATGGGCCGACGAAAACGGTGAATTCTCCGTCCTCGATGGTCAGGTCCAATGGGGGGATGACCTGCACGTCGCCGAAGCTTTTGGTCACGGACTTGAGTTGAATACGTCCCATGTGTCGTGTTCCTTATTTCACAGCGCCGAAGGTGAGGCCGCGGACAAGTTGTTTCTGGCTGAACCAGCCAAGGATCAGAATTGGTGCAATCGCCATGGTCGAGGCCGCGCTGAGCTTGGCAAAGAACAAACCTTCCGGGCTGGAGTAGCTGGCGATGAAGGCCGTCAGGGGCGCCGCGTCGACAGCGGTCAGGTTGAGGGTCCAGAATGCCTCGTTCCACGCGAGAATGAAGTTCAGCAGCACGGTTGAAGCGATGCCGGGGATAGCCATGGGTGTCAGCACGTAGAGGATTTCCTCTTTCAACGTCGCCCCATCCATCCGCGCGGCTTCGAGAATTTCGCCCGGAATTTCGCGGAAATAGGTGTAGAGCATCCAGACGATGATCGGCAGGTTGATCAGCATCAGCACGACGACCAGCCCTCCGCGCGTGTCCAGCAGGCCCAGCCGTATGAACAGCAGGTAGATCGGGTAGAGAACACCCACCGCTGGCAGCATCTTGGTGGACAGCATCCACAGCAGAATGTCCTTGGTGCGCTTGGAGGGCACGAAGGCCATGGCCCAAGCGGCGGGCACCGCCATAATCACACCCAGAATGGTCGATCCACCCGCGATGATGACCGAGTTCCACAGGAACCGCATATAGTCCGATCGTTCCTGCACGATGGCGTAATTCTCAAGCGTCCAGTCGAAGTTCAGGAACAGGGGCGGGCTGGCAATCGCCTGCGCCTCTGTCTTGAAGCTGGTCAGGATGGTCCAGAGGATCGGGAAAAAGATCAGTAGTCCAACGGCCCATGCGAGGGCGGTGTTCAGTGTTTTGCGACGGGGTGTGACGGCGCGGGCCATGGTTGTTCCTCCTCACGCGTCCAGGTTTTTGCCGACGATGCGCATCAGGAAGATCGCAACGATGTTGGCTAAGATGATTGCGTAGACACCTCCGGCTGATCCTAGGCCAACGTTCTGGCTTTCCAGCACGCGCTGGAAGATCAGGTAGGTGAGAGTACGGGTGCCGAACGCGCCGCCGGTGGTCACGAAGATCTCGGCGAAGATCGACAACAGAAAGATTGTCTGGATCAGGATCACGATGGTAATCGCGCGGCTCAGGTGCGGTAGGATGATGTGGTAAAACCGTTTCAGTACAGGGGCGCCGTCCATCTCAGCGGCTTCCAGTTGTTCACTGTCCAGAGACTGGATCGCGGTCAGCAAGATCAGTGTCGCAAAGGGCAGCCATTGCCACGAGACAATCATGATGATCGAAGTCATCGACGCTTCGGATAACCATGAGATTGGCTCGGCCCCGAAAAAGCGCCATAGATGCGCAAGCAAGCCGTTCACCGGGTCCATGAACATGTTCTTCCAGACCAGCGCGGATACGGTGGGCATCACAAAGAACGGGGCGATCACAAGGATGCGGACGACGCCTTGTCCCCACATGGGTTGATCCAGAAGCATCGCCAGCAGGATGCCCAGAACAACTGTGATCACCAGAACGCCGCCAACGATCACCAAAGTTGCCTGAACCGCTGGCCAGAAGGAGCTGGACGAGACGAACCGGACATAGTTGTCGAACCCGACCCATCCCAGATCACCGCCGCGCAGTGGCAGGTATTTCTTGAAGGAAAAGTACAGGGTCATCGTCAGGGGCACGAGCATCCAGCCAAGCAGCAGGACCACTGCGGGTGCCATCATCAGGCGAGCCACTGATCGGGAATGTTGGGTTGCCATGATGCAAGACCTCTCTGTTCAGGCACAATCCAGCCTGCGAGAAAAACGCGAGTTGTGGAAGGGTTGGAGCGGGGGGCAGACCTCTGCCCGCCCGCGGGGAGAAGACGTCAGTACCCTGCGGCTTCCATTTCTTCGGTGGTGAAGGCTTGCGCTTTTTCCAGCGCCTCTTCCACCGATTGCTGTCCTGCGTAGACTGCCGAGAACTCCTGGCTCACCTGTGTGGCGATACCTGCGAATTCCGGGATCGCAACGAACTGGATGCCAACATAAGGCGTTGGTTGTGCACAGCAGTTATCTGGGTCGGCCGCAAGGATCGAATCCAGTGTCATCTTTGCAAACGGAACCTTCTGGTATTCAGGGTTCTCATACAGCGACGTCCGTGCGCCCGGTGGGACGTTGGCCCAGCCTTCATTCTCGGCCACCAGCTCGATATAGTCCTTGGATGTGGCCCACTCGATGAACTGCTTGGCTGCATCCTCTTGCTGCGTACCCGCAGGGATGGCCAACGCCCATGCCCAGAGCCAGTTGGCGCGCTTGTCCACACCTTCCGAATTTGGTGCTAGGGCAAAGCCAACTTTATCGGCCACAGTGGAGTCATCGGGGTTTGTCACGAAAGATGCCGCAACTGTAGCGTCGATCCACATACCGCACTTGCCCTGCTGGAACAGAGAAAGGTTTTCGTTGAAGCCGTTGGTGGCGTAACCCGCCGGGCCAGACTCATTCATCATATCGACAAAGAAGGTCAGCGCCTCATTCCACTGCGGCTGATCGAACTGAGGTTTCCAGGCCTCGTCAAACCAACGGGCACCAAAGGAATTCCCGGTAACGGTGATGAAGGCGCCGCCCTCACCCCAACCGGCTTTGCCGCGCAGGCAGATGCCGTTGATGTCGTTGTCGCGATCGGTCATTGCTGCTGCCGCTTCACGGATGAATTGCCATGTCGGCGCGTCGGGCATTTCCAGCCCGGCTTTTTCCATCAGGTCGGTGCGGTACATAACCATCGAGCTTTCGCCATAAAACGGCGCGGCATAGAGCGTGCCGTCATTGCTGAGACCATTGCGCATGGCAGGCAGAATGTCGTCCACGTCATATTCGGCGGACATGCCTTCCAGCGGCACCAGCCAGCCATTTGCGCCCCAGATCGGTGTCTCGTACATGCCGATGGTCATGATGTCGAACTGGCCGCCTTTGGTGGTGATGTCGGTGGTCACGCGCTGACGAAGCACGTTCTCTTCCAATGTCACCCATTCCACGTCGATGCCAGTCGCCTCGGTGAATTTGTCGGTATAGCCCTGCATCCGGATCATGTCGCCGTTGTTCACTGTGGCGATGGTAATGGATTGTGCGTGGGCCGCGGCCGTGGCGACGAACGTTAGTGCGGTCGCCGCACGAAGTGCGCTTCTCAAATACATCCTTGTCCTCCCTGAGCTTGGATGCTGTGCAGTGAGGGTAATTCCAAAATTATCGCGGCGTCAATAAAAACTTTACGCGCGTCAAAAATCTAATTCAGGCGGACTCTCGCAAAACAAGTCTGGCAGGAAAGAGTGTTTCTGTGCGTGTGTCGAATTTCCCTCCACTTTCAATAAGTTCAAACAGGGTTTCGACGCTGCGCGCGGCCACGTTGTCATAATCATGGGCGGCGGTTGTCAGGGACGGGCACGTAAATTTCGCAAAGGGATGGTCATCGTTTGACGCCACACGCAACGTGCAATTGTCCTTTCGGCCAACGCGAATCCCCTGTTCGTAACAGGCCGCGAGAAAGCCGATGGCCAGCCGGTCATTGCTGCATAGAACCGAGTCTGTGCGCAATCCACGCTCGTGCAGAATTTTCAAAGCGCCTCTGTGACCGATTTCTTCAAATGCCCAGCCCTCGCCGTCGATCTTGATAACATGGGGCTCGAACCCAAGACGTTCCATGACGGCAATGTAAGCTTTCCGCCTTTTGTTGGCGTTCGGGTTTGCAGGTGTGCGCATTTCGAAAAACGATGGCGGTTCTCCGGTCCGGGTCATGTACTCTACGGTTTGTGAAACAAAACTGAAATTGTCGGACCCGATGAATGCCGCCCCCAATCCATCGAGGTTGCTGTCAAACAAAACCGTGGGCACATTGGCGCAGAATTTCTCGATTACTGACCTGTCAGAGATGCGCCCTAGCGGTGCAAGCAGAACCCCAGCGGGCTTCATAGATTGCAAACCGTCCAGAATTTCTTGTTCAAGTTTCTGCTCGCCGTGCGAACTGAACAAAGACGGCCGATATCCTGCTGCGATACAGCTTTGTTCCAGATAGCGTGCGATTTCGGCAAAGAACGGATCGGCCAGATAAGGTACGACGATACCGATATTCTTTGTCAGCTTCCGGTTCTGGTTCACAGCGTAGATGTTCGGCCGGTAGTCAAACCGCTCAAGCGCTTCTTCGATGCGCGCGCGTGTTGTTGGGCGCACGCTGTCGGGATCGTGGAAATATTTGGATACCGTGGGTCGCGATATGCCGCTGAGGGCGGCGAACTCTTCCATATTCTTGATTTTGGTCATGCCAATCTGCCTGCGGATCTTAGCCGCCTTGATCTTATCATAGCTTTACATATTCTTTGCGCGCGCTAAAAAATCAATAGCCAGACAGGTTCCGGCCATGTACGCCGGGTGAAGGGTTTGAATGTATCTCGGGATCGATATCGGAACATCAGCGGTCAAGCTTGTTTGTGCGGATACTGATCGAATTCTGGCCACGTCCTCGGCGGGGATATGCACCTCCTCGCCGCAACCCGGCTGGTCCGAACAGCACCCGGATCTTTGGTGGCAGGCGACACGCGATGCATTGAACCATCTTGTTGAGCAAATCAAACTGTCCGATGTGAAGGCTATCGGATTGTCCGGCCAAATGCATGGGGCTGTGCTGCTGGACCACAATCAGCGTCCGATCCGCCCGGCCATCCTTTGGAATGACAGCAGGGCAGCAGGTGAGTGCGATGAATTGCGCAAGGCTCAGCCACGGATTGGTCAGATCGCGGGTGTTCTCCCCTTGCCGGGTTTTACTGCGCCCAAGATTGCATGGCTGAAAACACATGAGCCGGGAAACTATGCCCGAATAGCCCATATACTGTTACCCAAGGACTACATCGGGTTATGCCTGCACGGAGAGTTGGCAACCGACACGTCCGATGCCGCCGGGACACTGTGGCTCGATCAGGCATCGCGCAACTGGCATGCGGAAATAGCTGAAGCCACTCAAGTCTCCCCGAACTGGCTGCCGCAAGTGTTCGACGGCCACACTGTCGTTGGGACTGTGACAGCAAAAGCGGCGGCTGAGACCGGGTTGAAACCCGGCGTGCCTGTCGTCGCAGGAGGAGGAGATGCGGCAACCGGGGCGGTATCTCTGGGCGCGACCGAACCGGAACGCGGCTTCATCTCATTAGGGACGTCCGGGCAGTTGTTCGTGGCAGATCGCAAATACAAACCGAACCCCGAACGCTATGTGCATGCTTTTGCGCACACTCTGCCAGGCCGCTGGTATCAAATGGCGGCGATGTTGAACGGTGCCAGGCCGATTTCATGGATTGGCGGTCAGCTAGGACTGTCCGCCGCCGAAGTTATTGCGCTTGCCGAAACGGTCAGTGGTGATCGCGTGCCGATTTTCCTGCCATATCTGACAGGTGAACGCAGCCCCCATGGGGACCCACATATCAGAGCCTGTTTCTTTGGTCTGGAAGATGCGACATCGCGTGCAGAAATCTGCCGATCCGTGGTCGAAGCTATTGCTTTCTGCTTTGCCGATGCTGCGCAGAGTTTCGGTGATACCATAGAAAGCTTGCCGGAACTGGCCGCTATTGGCGGGGGCAGCCAGTCTGATTTACTACTGGGTCTGCTCGCCACTGTAACCGGGAAACCAATTGTGCGTTCGGATGGCGCGAATTCCGGCCCGGCCTATGGCGCGGCCCGGCTGGCAGCCTTCGGTGACGGTGCTTTGGGCAAAGCCGATCTCGCATTGCAGAAGCCGACTACCGATCGGTTTGAACCCGCGGATAGAGCGGCGCTTTTCGAGCGTTTGATGCGATTTCGTAGGCTCTACACCGCGGTCAGTTCGGTCGAATAGGTGCCCTCGCGCATTGAGTGGAATTTACGCTACTGGTTTTCTAATTGAAGATGCGTCGCGATTTCGGCGATCCGGAGGGGAAGGGTGCGTCATTCCCGTCCAGGTATTGAGATGCGGCGCAAAACCACGAAGGCCAGAGAGACTAAATGACTCACAGCTCTGGAACGCGGTCGGTCTCCCAGAAGGCGTGGTTGGTACAGTGTGCTCGGCACCCAGTCGCATTTGACAATCGAAAACGAGATGCGGTGCAGATGGCCGGAAAAGCCCACTGAAACCATCTGCATTGGAGCTCCAAGCGTGCGCTTTCAGCCCATTTTGCCTCAGGCGCCAATGATACGTTTAAGTTTCGCACGATCGACCTTGGACGCATGGCGTTTGTCCATCGGGATTTTCTTGATCGAAACCACCTTGGAAACGCCAAAACCAAGCGAAGATTTACTCCAATCCTCGAAGTGATCCGGGAATCCTTGAACGCAAAGCACCGAGCCGGTCTTCGTGTTGACAAGCGCGCATCGCTCGACACCTGGCCATTGTCGTGCCGCGACTTCGATTGCAAAGGGGAAGAGCATTCCTGAACCGACATCTATTTCGGACCCGACGCGCCCCAACAACCACAAGCGCCCACTTTCATCCAGCGTACCGGCATCGCCTGTCCGATGCCAAATGATGCGATCTTCTTGGATTTTGTTTTCGTTTGAATGGGCCGGGTCGAGATATCCATCATTCACATGCGCTCCGGCGACCTGAATCTCATGGTCGCGAATGCGGAGCGTGATCTCAGGCACCGGGTATCCGACCAGAAGACCCTTGCCGCCAGCCATCTGACGGTGATCCTCTTCCGAGATGTCTTTGGCGTCGAGATGGGCAATCGGTTCGGCTTCGGTCGATCCGTAGACGCAAACGACCGAAAGCCCATTCCGGGTTTGCAACGTCTCGGCAAGGTCAGGAAACACCGGGCCACCACCCGTGAACACAGTGTGCAACTGTCCGATGTCGCCGGTTTGAGCCAGCTTCTCACAAAGCGATGGCGGGATAAGGGCGCGCGTGATCTTTTGTACCCGGATCCAGTTCGCCAACCGATCAGGCAAGAGCTGATCCAGTTTGCTGAGCCTCCAGTTTGGCAGAACACTTGTGCGTCCGGCCGCCAGATTTATCAGGGTAAATACTGGAAACGCCACCAGATCGCGCTCGGCCTGGTGGCTGTGGAGAAGGGGCGCAATAGCATCGTGTTGGGCCATCAGAAACGCGTGAGAGCGTGGAATAGCTTTTGGCTGGCCCGTTGTCCCGGACGTAAAGGAAATAAGCGCGATGTCATCTGACCGCACGTTGTTTATTGGTGGTTTGCTGCCGTTTTTTCCTGGTGTCAGGAGGCGTAGAGCCCAAAGTTCGGGAACCACAAGTTTCAAGAATGTAAATGCGCCTGAGGCGCAGAATGCCTTTGGCTTCGTGGTCCGAGCGGCGTGGCGCAAACCGGCCAGACCCATTGCAGGTTCTGGCAGAACAACCGTTGCGCCAAGCGACCACAAGGCTGCCAGACTGGCATATAGGTCGGCGTCGACAGGCATGGCCAAAAGCACCCGATCGCCTGGCTGGACGCCCTTGTCCTGCCACCTACCTGCCAATTGCTGAACGCGCGAATACAAGTTCTGAAAGCTGATCTGGCGGCCTTTGCCATCCACTATGGCGGTTCTGTCCGGAAAGCGGTTCACTGCGGCTGCGAAATGAGCAAGCAGGTCAGCCATTCAGCTTCTGCCCCATTAGAATGTAGCGCCTGAATACCGTCGCACCCTCTGCGGCGCTGCGGTCGGCAGAAGTATTGTCATCGTGGATCAGGGCGTGAATGGCGTTTTCGTAGCCCATTTCGAATGCCGCTGTGTGAAACCTGTGGGCCAGAAGCCGCCCGGCGCCCGGTTCGAGACTTGCGTAGGTCTTGAGGATCGCTGATTTCGGATTGTGCCCTTCGGCATAATTCGGAATGCCAAACAGAAAGCCGGCCAATGTCCCGTCGCGACGACGCGCAAATAGGATCAGCTCTCGCTTCATCATTGGCACGACCGGCATATACATGGCCATGAAATCCGCTTCGGAAATCGGCTTGTAAAATGCATTGTTGGAAAAGGCTTGTGTCGAAAGGGCAAATACCTGACGAAACAGGGTTTCGGGGTCGCCTCCATCCCACTCTTCCACGACAAGATCTTCGGTTTCGGGTGGCGGTGATCCGGCGGCAATCTGCAGCGGTACACGGGCAGAAAAATACCGGCTGACTACTTCAAAACCTGCCGCCCGGAACACATCGGGTTCATGAGGTTTGTTGGTGGGCTCCATCAGAAACGGAACGGACCCATCGCTGTCCGAAACAAACCGGTAGCTGTGCCAGGTGTCGCCAGACATCGGGCCAATGATGCGGTCGACGCCGGCGCTTCTGACCCTTTTTATCCCCTCCTGCAAAACGTCGGCGCCTGCCTCGAAAGACTTGCAGAAAAAATCGCCGAAGGTCGCGGCGGGAACGCCGTCCCAGTGCGGACCGTTCAGATAAACGGTCAGCTTTGCATCCGCTGTTTTGATGGTCTCTTTGGTCATGAAACGACTCCGGCAAAGAACCCCGCACCAAGCGATCCAGCAACGATCCAAACGTAGTACAGCAAGGGCGGGGCGAGGGCCAACAGCGTCAACCTGAGCACCCGGTCTTTTTCGAACCAATGTTGTCGGGCCATCGGCACTACGGCGGTGCAAAACAATGTGAATAGGGCCAGAAAGGTCAGCGGCTCGGCCCAGTTCGACTGTTCAGAATTCTGGGAAACGGCCCAAGTCCGAATGATAAAGAGGACAGCCGCAGCAACCGGTATCGCAACAGGAATGGAACCCAGCGCCACTGCAATGAGCCCCATAGCCAGCCCCATCGCACTGAGCCCGAAAAAGGAAACAGCGTCCCACCCCGTTGCATTTCCCACCGCAAGCCAACCGAACCCCAAAAGTCCCAAGGCGGCTATGATATCCAGATCGGGGTACTTACTGTCACAAGGAGAAGCGGTACGCGCCCAGCCGTGGGCAGCAAGAACCATGATCGGTAGTACCGTGTTCTGCAATTTTGCGGCGGCCAGAAGCAAAAATATCGCGACAACATACACACGGGTCGCATGTTTGGTCAGGCCCAGCTTGGTTCCCACCAAGCCGAAAATGACAAGGGCGGCAAAGAACATAGTGGCCAACAGGGCGAGCTCCGACAAAGAGCTGTGATAGTGGCCGTTCAGAAAAATCAACAAACCAAGCGGCAGGAACAGGTTGTCAAACCCCCGCCAACTTTGCGCCTCGACCAATGTGCCAAAGGCCGCAACCATCAGGCACAACATCATGATGTTAGTTGGCGGGAGTTTTGACAAGAACAAGAAGCAGAAGATCGCAACCAATAGAGTTACGACAAAAAACACCACTGACCCTTCTAAGCTCTTGTCGCCGTCTTCGACCACGTAGCGTTTGGTTCCATACGTGGTCCCGGCAAGCGCAGCGGCTGCATCCGCCAGTGTAAGAACAGCGATTGGCAGGATGTAGGACAGCGTATTTTCCCCAGCCAGCAAGAAGCATAGCCCAACCGACAGGGCGAGCAGAAAGTCACCGTAGGACGTACGCTCCACCCCATGCAGGGTCGCGCCCAGACCCGATGAGAAACGCGGCAGGCGCAGTACAAGCATTACAAGTATTGTGGCCGCAATCAGCATGTAAACCGGCCAACGATCGGGAAAGAGCCAGGGCAGCAGCAACGCAAAAAGGCCGGTGCTGACGTGCATCAGCTTGCGCTGCACTTCGGAACTCAGGCTTGCGGCTTTGGCCAGATGGCGGATGACCATCATCACACCAAGCAGAGCCGCCACCGCGCCCGCTGCCAGCAAGATCTGCAACAGAACGGTCAAGGTCGCACCTTTTCGACAACGAAATCCGAGTAGAAAAACGCCATGTCGCGGGCTTTCAGCTGTGTTTCGATGTCAGTCAGGGTTTCTATCCTGCCACGATATTCTGACGGAACGCGCCGGGGCGCCATCATGTTCCAATAGACCAGCCGGGCATTGGGCTCTGCGGCGGTCAGGATAGCACCGTAGACCTGTCTGAAGGTTTCAGGGGACATATATTCGAAGATGTCGGATAGGTTGAACCCGCTGGCTTTCTCGCCCGTCGCGACAAAAGCCTCCAGCGACCCAAGGCGGATATCCAGACGATCCAGCCGAGATCGGATCGTCTCATAATGCTCGGGGCGCCATGCCATGGGCAGCGCATCGCCGTGGTTTCCCTTGAGGATCCAGTGTAAATAGGGATTTTGCGATGGATCTGTGGCAACCCCTGCATGGCGGATGCGCCGGGCAACATGTTGGGCCGGGCTTCCCTCGACATGGTCAAAAAACGCGCTGTCGCGGCCCATGCGCCCCAAAACGAACCGTGAAAAAAAGATGTTCAGCAAAAGTCGCCATCGGAAGGTGTTGAACCGTGTCTCGAAGAACGTCTGCCGTGCTTCTACAGTGCGGGGCGTGAATACGTCGTTGAGTGTTTGACGTGAATGCACCAGCGGCAAAAGCCACGTTCGAAAGATACGAAAATACCGTTCGAACTTTCCTATGCCTCCGATGCCGTATCTTTCGACTTCCGGTGACAACGCTTGCCAGAACGCCCGCGTTTCGGCGTCTGTGGCGTCCATTGCGCGGGCTAACAACGCCCCACGTCGGTTGCTGGGACGGGAACCAGTGAGCTCGATAAACTCGGGATGGGACAGTACCCTGTAGGCCGCTATCCTGAGTTTGAGGCAGGCGATTTGGGCCGGGGACAAATCCAGTACCACGATACGCGCGGGATCGAGTGTCAGCATGGCCAGCGCGTTATCCCCTGCCGAGCAGATGGACACCAATGTCTGCCCTGCACAATCGCCCAAGGCGCTTGTCAGGACGTCCGCGTCTTCCCACAATTGGGCGTATCGGATGTGGTCGAAATCCGCCTTTTTCTCGATTTCGCTCCTACGCATCGCACCGTTCCACCGCGCCGCTTGCCCCGTCTACCGAGATCATTTCTCCATCTTCGATCCATTGTGTGGCCCCTTTAAGACCAACAACGCAGGGAATACCCAATTCCCGTGCGACGATTGCCGAATGGGACAACAGCGATCCTCGCTCGACAACAATGGCCGAAGCGTTAGAAAACACTGCAATCCAGCCCGGGTCCGTGTGGCGCGCCACCAGTATCTCGCCGGGGTTGAGGGCTTCGTTGCGTGGGTCTCGGATCACTCGTGCCTGCGCCGTGACCTGTCCTGCGGAACACCCCGTGCCGTGCTTCACCCGCGTTGTATTCACCTCAAGATCAGCATTCTCTGACCAGATCGGCGCGATGGCGGGGCCGCGGATTTCGATGCGTTCCGGAGGGTCAGGGCGTCGGGTTGAAGTCTCATCTTCCTGTTTACGCCGCGCAACGATGCCTTTCAGATCAGGCGACAGGCTGTAGCCTTCTACCGCTCCGAGCACCTCATGCGTGGTCAGGAAGAACACATCCCTTTCGGTTTCAAGCAATCCACGCGCGGCAAATTCCCTGCCAATTCCCAAAAATACGCGGCGTGCATAACCAAAAATGCGTGTGCGTTCAAAACGCAGATTCTCGCGGTCACGCACACGCGCCTTTGTCCAGCCCAAGAACCACTTTGCCACATGCCCTTTGATCGGGTTCGTTGGAAACAGCGCTTTCCAATCCGGTTCTACGCCTTCCTGACGCCCGCCTGCGGGACGATCCGCGCTGGCGGCGATGGCCAACAACAGGCTGGTCGGGTCATCGCACAGCGGGATGCTTTCCAGCTTTAGCTCTTCCGTGCAACGATCCCCGAACTTCTCAAGATACGCGTCGACCTCGGCTTCGATTTGCGGGTGGCCGGACAAAGTGGACACGAGTGGCTTGGCCCTCAACGGCTCGGCAAGACCGGTTTTCTGGACCAACGCACCCATCCGGGCAATGCGCTGTGCGGGTTCGGCCGACACGATGTCACCTTGCCCGATCATGAGGTCATTGTGCAGCGCCAAACCATCCTCACCCAACCACTTTTGCAGTAGGTTGCGCGAACCGCCAAAGGCGATCATGCACAGAAAGTCATTGATAAGCGGCGCGTCCCACCGATCCAGAAGGGTACTTTCGATACGGCGGTATTCGGCGGCCAGCTGCGTTGCGTTTGAGGTGTCTACCTCCAGCCCTGCCCGCAACACGCCGTTCAGCCTGCGGTAAAAATCGCGCCGGGTCCGCGGTAGTCGGATGGCCTGCCAGGTCAGGCCGCCCGCGACTTTGGCCAGTTTCGCGTATTCAACTGCCCTGCGCCAGCCAGCAGAATGGGCGGGGGCAAGGGCATCCGTGACCTCTCTCGGCATCGGCTCAGAGACGCCCATCATCGTTTCCATATAGTCGCGGTTAAGCGAGAACCCCGGCAACATTGCCAGCGCACGGTACCAGTTGATCAGATTGTAGTAGACACGCCCATCCACCCGCCCGAGCAAATTGTCGAATACGGTGGGGTTCCGGGCGACGGTCTTCTGGGACACGCCTAACAGCCTGACAAATGCTCGGTAAACCTGGGAATAAACATGCAGAGCAAAGGAATAGGTCAGCGGACTGACGACACCTGGATAGCTTTCAACGATGTTGGAGTTGTCGAAGATGGTGAGCGTCTTGTCGTCAATGGCTATGGGACGAAGGGCCGTTGTGATCGGTCGGGCCTGCAGAATATGAAGTCCCTGTGCATCAATGGCCCATTCGATGTCCTGAGGTGACCCGAACAAGGCCTCGGCCTTGCGTGCAAGGGCTGCGATGGATTGGGCATCACTTAGGGTCAAGTGCGCCGGTGCATCTGGCGCGCTTTCCGGTGTGCCATCCTCCCCGATGATCCAATCCTCTCCATCCGCCTCACCAGAAACAAGGTGTTCCGCAAGGCCATCAATGGCCGAGATCACAACCACGTTGCGTCGGCCGCTGACCGGATCGGCGGAAAATGCAACGCCGGCAGTTTTGGCATCGACCATGCGTTGCACGATGATCGCAGGAGCTTCGGCCCCGCCGCCGGATTTGACCGACCGATAGGTCTCGACCGTTTCAGAGAAACCGGATTGCCAAACTTTTTTAGCCGCCTTGATTACATTGCCGCCCGAAACATTCAGGACGCTGTCATACTGTCCGGCATGGCTGTGGTCCACGCCATCTTCGGTTCGGCCAGAGCTGCGAACCGCATAAGGCCCTGGCCCGAGCGTTCCAAGCGCGCTGATCACAGCTGATCGCAGGCCCTTTTGCGCGACGGGGCCGGATTGACCCATGCGAAATGCGTCATTGGTAATGACA
Organism: Ruegeria sp. AA6; assembly: GCF_056542865.1. Classification (NCBI taxonomy): domain Bacteria; kingdom Pseudomonadati; phylum Pseudomonadota; class Alphaproteobacteria; order Rhodobacterales; family Roseobacteraceae; genus Ruegeria; species Ruegeria sp. AA6. The sequence goes on along the minus strand of NZ_JBQGAN010000014.1, from coordinate 111,740 downwards.
AAGAACGCGGGCGGGGAAAAGCTGTGTTTCGTCAGATGCGACAGGGCTGCAGCTTTGCCTCCAACACGGGAAACATCCTTGGCTTCTGTTTGGGTCACTATGAAAGTCACGCAGTGGCTCCGATCAAGAAGGGCAGGAAACCAGCCGTAGCGTAGCAGAAGAACACCCAAAGCCCTGCAACGGTGTCCATCGTGGCCTGGGCTTTTTCAGTCGGCGCTTGAATGTAGCGATATGCGGCCAGCCCGCAGGGACCCAAGGCCAGTGCCCCGATCACGGCGCTTAGCCAGCCAACTCCGGTTGCAAAGCCCGTGCCGACAAGCAGCGCACAAGACAGCAAAACGCAACCAATCCAGACGAGCGCCGCCTGACGTGGCCCCCACAAAGCGGAGTATGTGTCGACCCCGGCAATTTCGTTTTCGGGTGCCCACAATTTACGCCCAATTTCAAGGACGCAGCCATTTACAAAGGATAGCGCCAGAAACAGCCATAAAGAGGGTGCGGCCCCTCCCGCTGGTAACCATTCAATGCCGGTCAGCATCAGATCAATCAGAGGCATGATCGCCATGTGGCTTAGCAGATACAGAACGGGTCGAGCCTTTAGCCAAACCGGGACGCCGAATTCACACGTCATCGCCGCAAGCCAGATCCAGACCACGCCCAACAACCACAAAAGCGGCGGATGCCAAAGCCAGGCGGCAGCCATTGCCAAGGGAATGGTCAACATCCCAAGACTCAGGACTTCCTTCTCGGATACCAGGCCGCGCGGGATTGGTCTGTCGGGTCGGTAACGCCGGTCGTCCTCGGCGTCCTTGAACTCGTCACAGACCCGCATCTGGAAGAACAGCGCCATCGCCAGCACAAACCCGGCGGCAAAACCGGACCATTCCGGCAACGGACGGTCCGCCAGGCGGGCGGATACGCAAATGCTGGCGGCAGAAAACACAAGCAAAAGCGGGACGGTTTTCTTCAGCGGAAATCGCTCGGATTGATAAACCCAGAATCGGTTCAGAAAACTCATCTTTGGCGGGCCAGACTTTCGTGGGCTCGGGTGAAATGGCCCGCTGCAATTGCTGCGACGATGGAAATCTCACCGCACAGGCACGTGGCTGCGGCGACCTCGGCCAAAGCAGTGCCGCATCCGCTGCCTCTGAGGCCAAGTATGTTCAGCGCCGCGGCCTGACTTGGCAAGCCGGTGCCACCACCAACCGAGCCCACCAGAATGTTCGGAAGCATCACCGAACAGAAAAGGTCGTCACCCCTTGGCTCCATCCTGGTGACGCCCATCGCACTTTCGGCGACGCATGCCGCGTCTTGGCCTGTTGCAATGTAGAACGCCGCCAGCCCGTTGGCGTAGTGGGCCTGCGCGCCAAACTGGCCTGAAAGGTGCGCCCCCAGATTGGCAACGCGCCCATAGGCCAGCATCGCCTCAACCGTTGTGCCCAGCGTCTTTTCCACAACGTCAGATGGAAGCGTCACCGAGGCGCTGACCTTGCGCCCACGCCCCGTCACAAGCCCCAGCGCCGAAGCTTTTTTGTCGCCCGAAAAATTGCCTTCGATATACCAGTCTTCAATTGCTATAGGGCAGTTTTTGGCGACCGTGTGACACAGAGCGTCAGTGGCGATGGTCACCATGTTCTGACCAGCTGCATCACCGGTTGTATAGCGGCAGATCAGGAAAACGACATTCGTGTCTATGAACGGCTCCAGCGATACAAGCTTGCCATGGCGGGTGGTCGCTTCGGCCGCAGATTTGAGCATGTCGACATGCGTGACAACCCAATCGACGAACTGACCAGCCTGCAGCAGGCTTTCGAATACAAACGCCGGTGTTCGTAGCACGCCTTCGTAAAGAACGGCGGTGCTGATACCACCTGACTTGGTGGCGGCGTATGCGCCGCGGGCATAAGAGGCGACCAGAGCGGCCTCGGTCGTTGCGAGGGGGACATGAAAGTCACCGTTTGCGTTCATTCCGTTTAAGCGCAAGGGACCAATGACCCCGACAGGCAGCTTAACCGTCCCAATGAAGTTCTCGATATTCGTGCCGTAGGTTTCTGCGGCCTCGATGGTTGCCGGGTCCGCGATCTGCGCTTGGTCCGCATCGCTGGCCGTGGGTTTCAACTTGTCCCAGAAACGGGCGACCATCTCTCTGGTCGGTTTGCGGGACGGGCGCAGTGTTGCGAACTCGGCATCGTTTGGCGCCATCTGCAGCGGTATTTGATCGGCGTCGAAACGTGCCTTTATGCGTTGAAGCATTTCCCGAACGTGAAACGGAATGATCAATAGTGCGCTCCAATAGATTTTCCGTAAAGAATGGTTGCAAGGTAACAACAGCTCGATTGATATCCAGCCATATTTTCTGCCATCAAGTATTTGAACCGAAACGGTCTCGCATTTGCCGCAGTCGATTTTGTTGTTCGCTTGGCGACACTATTAGGGCTTGCAGTGGCGCATGTCAGAAACCGCTGACACGCTCCACCAGCCAGTAGACGGACACGCAGCCAATGGCATAGCCGGTCGCAAGTCTAAGCAGCGTGTCTGATCCAGATTGTCCAAATCGCAAAACCTTACGACCCAGAAAAATAACAAGCGACAGGGCTGCGATGAAAGCAAGCTGACCGGCTTCTACGCCCAGGTTAAAGGCAAGAAGCGCGACGGGGATATCCTGAGAGGGCAGCCCGATCTCGGACAGAGCTCCGGCGAAACCAAGCCCGTGTAGCAGACCGAAACAAAAGCAGACGATCCATGGGAACTGCTCGGACAACCTGATCTGGCCTTCCTCGCGTTTAATGATTTCCAGCGACAGGAACACGATCGACAGGGCTATTACGGCCTCAACCGGCGCGGCGGGAATTCGCAGAACGCCAAACGTAGCCAGCGCCAACGTGATCGAATGCGCGACGGTAAAGGCCGTGATTGCTCCGACCAACCGCCACGGGTCGCGCACCAGTATGAAAAGTGCGAAGACAAACAGAAGGTGATCCCAACCTTCCAGGATATGTTCGAAACCAAGCTGGAAATAGCTGACGAACACGGACCATGTTGTCGCATTTTCGGGCAGGGTGAGGGTCGGTGTATCTGGTGTAAAGCGCAGTGTCGCGACCGCGGACTCCAAGGGTTGGAGGCGCAGCAGGACGTCGTTGTTTTGTCCCGCCAGCCCTTCTATCGAAACGGTATGGCCTGCAATTTCGGCGTCGCACTCGGCGACCCATGTGGCCACCCAGGCAATATTGTCAAAGACCGGCTGTGTCCCCTGCGATGGAGTGCAAATTTCGGGCAGGACCGCGTCGATACGCATCGGTTGACCGTTCACGTCCGGTATGCGCCAAAGCACCTGCCATGTGTTTGGTGTCAGTTGCCGAAGGTTCAGATACCCCGGATCAAGCGCGTGGGCCGCGCCAATTCGCGGACAGCAAAGCATCAAGACAAGCAACGCCAGGCTTAGAAGTGCCCTCATTCAGTGAACTCCGGCTTCTCAATGCGATATTGCGCTGCAAGGTGTTCAAATTGCGCTTGCGCCAAATCCTCGGCCATTTCGCGACGCCAAGCTATGACAGCCGCCTCTCGAATATCTGACAACGCTGGAACTGACCCGGCGCGGGCGTCCGTGACCCTGACCAGATGCAACCCGTATCCAGACGGAACCGGCCCCGCCCAGACGCCGGCCTCCAAGGGTTCAAGCCCAGCATAAAACCCTGAACCAAACACCGCATCAATGGCTTTAGGGACCGTCAGTGACATCGTTCTGGGCATTAGGGAGTTCGCGCCAACCGTCGACCAATTCTCACCAGCTGCCAGCTGTGACATCACTTTCTCGATCTCTTCTGGCGTTGGGGCATTCCCCAGAAACACCTGTTCGAAGGCCATCTGGGGTGGTGTCGCGAAGCGCGCCGGGTTTGCCAATACGTAATCTTCGAGCACTGAATCCTCGGGGTCGACCGAGGTGGCAATGGCATCGGACAGAAAATCCATCTTTTGGGCCAGTCGGGCTCGGATCACCTGATCCCCACGGTCCAGCCCAAGTTTGCGCGCCTCGCGAACAAGCACCTCTTCGCGTATCGAGGCGTCGACCAGAACCTGCAATTCTTCGGCGTTGGGTGGGCGTTTCCAGGTGGTTTCAAAGCGCGCGATCAACAGGTCAACGTCGTTGTTATCAAAGACAATGACCTCGGCCGGTGTTTCGCTATCTTGGTTTTGTGAAACAAGGGCATACCAGCCAAAGATGGCGGCTCCGATCAGTATGAAATGAAACAGGGGTTCTTTCAAAATGCGCATGAACAGTCCTGATGGCACAGCAAATCAGCTTTCATCCTAGGATTGAGCCTTTGGGCAGGTCAAACGGCAAGCCGGTATAATTACCTTGCATTCCAAAATTGGTGTGGAGTTCCGGGGGCAGAACTACCCGCCCCAAGCAAGGGTATTGCGATCAAAGGTCAATCACTGGCCGGAGTGTACCAGATCGGAGACGAATAGGCGCGTTCCTGATGGGTCAGGAGCGTGTTGTCCGGCAGGTCGATGCCATAGCGTAGCTTGTCGTACAGGACCCAGCGCGGCGTCGGGATCTCCAGAACCCGAGCATAGTAGAAGGCGCGTTCATTCGGGTCGAAATCTGGATCGGTCCAAACGGTGATCAGCTCTGATGTGCCGATCGTGTTGCTCCAGCTTGCACTGTCCAGATCGACGGTGTTTCCGACCTCGGGCAGGTTACCATCCGCGTCCAGTGCGCGGTCATCTGACCACGCGACGTTATAGACCTGTTCCTGCAACGCACCATTGGCGTCCAGCCAACCTTTGACCACCTGAACGCGGTCCAAGTTCGCGCCGACCGGGTCACGCAGGGCACCGATCAGGAATTTTGGCGCGCTGTCTCCTTCACGCGGGCGCAGGTCACTGCCCATGGGGACGCCCTTGGTATATCCGACATCGGCGAGAAAGCGGGTCTCAAGATCACTGTCATCGAAATTCCACCCGCCGAAGAAACGCAGGCCGATTCGAGGGCCGGTCGTGGCATAGGTTTCCCGCCGCTTAAACGCGTCGAAAATGGCCGAGCGCGTGTTCTCGGTGGCCCAGACGGCAGTGTAGCCAGAGGCGACAAGCAGATCACCGGGGATTTCGCCCAGATCGTTGGCGATAAAGGGGTGCTGGATGCGTGTGGCCGACGGCTCTACGCTGACGGACTTACCAAAGAAGTTGTCTTCTTCGGCTGTCGCAAGCGAGGTATGGCTGTCCGTCGCGCCACCCATGCCAAACTTGTAAGGGTTCACGCCGAATTTCTCTTCCAGCATCAAGCCGCGCTTCAGGGCTTCGCGCGCGTATTCACCCGCCAGCATGTCTTCGGTTTTCAGCTCTGTGATGTCGAGGTTGCCGACATCCCAATTCTCGTAATCCGCAAACGGGTCATCCGGGCTGAGATAGGGATGCGCCTCGCCGTCGCCCTTGATTTGCGTGACCTCGTAGTGGGGTTCCCATTTCGCGCGGTTATTGACGTATTCCTCGTCGACCTTGCCGCCGTGATAAGTGTCTTCGGTCGGGAACATCCAGCCATTCGACAAGTTGCCGTTATGGGCAAAGGCCACCGCACGACCACCTGTCTTGGCTTCATATTCTTCCAGCCACGCATACAGCGCCTTGGGGTCGGTGTCGCCATAGGGTGGTTGTGTGACGGGAGGGACCACCTGAAGCGCGCGGATCGGCCCGTCGCGCAGCATCACATTGCGGTGCAGGTTGAACCCTTTGGGCACCGAGGTCCACTCAAACCCGATGAAGGCGGTGAAATTGCCCGGGTCGTTGTGCCGTTCGGCCGCCAACACGATATGTTCCCAGGTAAAGGCAAACGCATCGGCGCCGGGGCTGTAGGATTCCAACAAAATCTCGGGCAATGTCATCTGTGAGAAATTGGTGATGATGTCGAAGGCTGTCTTTCCGGCTTCTTCGCCGCCTGCCTTGTATCCTTCATACCATTCCAGCCCCTTTGGGTCTGAAATGACACCGGGTTTTCCGGCTTGCAGGTCGGGCGCAAACCCCATCAGGTCGGTGTGATCGGTCAGTACCATCCAATCCAGCGGCCTGGCCAGCCTGACTGGTTGGCCCGTGGATGAAATGACCTGTTCCCCCTTGGCAAACCGCCATGCGTCATCGGGCAGCAGTGTGTTGCCGAACGCCCCGGCATCCAGCGACAGTCCCGTGTGTAAATGGGTGTCGCCCCACAATGGCCGTTCCGGGAAGGAACGATTGGCATAGGGCGAGAATGGTCGCTCGGCAAAGGTGCCCTCGGCGGCCTCTTTGCTGGGGACCGCGTCGGCAAAGGCGGCGACCGGAATCGCAAATAAAGTAAACAAACAGGTAGACAGTCGAAGCATGTGAATCTCCCCTTTCACAGACGCTGCGCTTTAAATACTGGGAACCAACATAATTAAATATTCCGTTGTTATGATATTACTTTGTGCTGTTAACCTGTGAAAAGCTAACCAAGCGCCCCAACGGTGGGCTTGTCAGCGGCTGGAATGAAGGATCGCGATCAACTTTTCGGCCGCAGCTGACAGCGTAACTTCGTCAAACGCAGCATAGCCTAGCAACAGGCCCTGCATCTTTTCCGGCAAGGCACAGTGCGTCGACAGGGCGCTGATCCTGAGCCCAGCATCCTCAGCACGCTTGCCTATTTCGGCGTCGGACATTCGACCCGAAAGGATCACCTGCAGTGACACGCATAGGTGCATGCCCGACGAGTCATGCCGCAGGTCGAGCAGATCGGAAACGGGGGCAAGCGCCTCAAGCAGGTGGCTTTGACGCCGCGCATAGATGCGTCGCATGCGCCGCAGATGCATGGCGAACTCCCCGATGTTCATGAACGTGGCTAAAGCTGGCTGCGGGATCAGCGAGGCCCGAGGCCCAACACGGCCAAGATAGGCACGCGTTTCGGGCAACAGGCGTTTGGGAACAACCATATAGCCGATCCGAAGCGCTGGGCTGACCAGTTTGGAGAAACTGCCCAAGTAGATCGTGTTGGTCAGACCATCCAGCCCGGACAGAGAGGGCAACGGTTGCCCGCGATAGCGGAATTCGCTGTCATAGTCGTCTTCGATGACCATCGCGCCCGTGTTTCGCGCCCAGTCCATCAACGACACGCGGCGCGACAGTGGAAGGCTGACCCCGGTTGGATAATGCCGGGATGGGGTGACGATCGTGGCGTGAATACACTCTGGTATCCGCGTCGCATCCAGCCCGTCCGCGTCAATGCGGATTGGATTGCCGGTGTTTCCGGTGTCGGCAAGGATCGTATGCAGTTTGGGCCAGCATGGGTCTTCGATCGCGATCTGTTTGCCGGAACCCAGCAGGCCATGGAAGATCACCTCGAAGGCTTCCCGTGCTCCCGACGTGATCACGATCTGGCCAGGATCACAGTTCAGGTGACGCCACGCGGCAAGGTGATCCGAGATCGCCTCGCGCAGTGGATACCATCCCAGCGGGTCTGGACGCGCCAAAAGCTCTGGTGTCGGGGTGCGCCAAGCGCGCTCTAGGTGGCGGGCCCATTGTCTGTTTGGCAATAAGGATTGATCCGGCAGGCCGGTTTGAAAGGGTCGCCAGTGTTCGGTCGCCGGACCCGCTGGGCGAGGCGTGGGCTGCGGCTGCGACAGGTGAGTGATCTCGTTGGCAATAAAAGTGCCGCTGCCTTGTCGGGTAACCAAATATCCTTCGCTGATCATCTGGTCATAAACAGCTTGGACTGTGGTTCTCGATATCGACAACTCGGATGCGAGGGTGCGGCTGGCGGGCAGGCGGGCACCAACCAAGTCAGGAGACGCGGATATAAGAGAGCGCAACGCGTCAAGCAGCTGCGCCTGTAGCGATGTTTTGAGCGACGCATCCAAGGAAATCGCAAACAGGCCGCGATTTAAATTGGACTTAGAAAAAAGTTTCGAATTGGACATTTCCTAAAAACCAATATCCGGGCATCAGAACTACAGCAAGAACAAACCCGAGCTATTGAGATGACCGAGACACTGACAGTCACCGACAGAAGCCGCCTGCGTCGTTCGCACGAGCGTGGCCATTTCGACCGCGACACAATCAACGCCATTCTGGACGCGCAACCCATGTGCAGCGTGGGGTATGTCATTGACGGCAAGCCCTTTGTGACACCGACGCTGCAATGGCGCGAAGGCAACCATGTCTATTGGCACGGGTCTTCGGCCAGCCGGGCGCTGAGAAACTCTCGCGATGCACAGGTCTGCCTGTCGGTCGCAATTCTGGATGGGTTTGTTTTGGCTCGGTCGGGCATGCACCATTCGGTCAACTCTCGGTCCGTCACGCTGTTTGGTACGGCGGTCAAGATCGAAGACCCTGCGGAAAAGCTTGAGAAGCTGGGCCGGTTTGTGAATGGCCTGTTTCCGGGGCGTTACGAAGGTTTGCGGCCCGACCACGCGCAAGACCTGAAGGCAACGATGGTGCTGGGTATGGAGATCTCAGAAGGCAGCGCCAAGATCCGCACGGGCGGCCCCATAGATGAGGAAGAGGATTACGACCTTCCCATCTGGGCGGGGGTTATCCCGGTTCATACCTCGGTCGGTGATCCGATCCCTGATCCTCGGAACATCGAAGGCGTGTCGGTGCCCGAGCATGTGCACTCTTTTCGGCTGTAGGATGGGAACATGACAGACCTGTCGGTAAATCTGAACGTCGCGGCCCTGCTGCGCACCCGGCGAGAGCACCCCTGGCCGGATATTGTGGACCTTGCGCGGATCGCTCTGAACGCTGGTGCCGCAGGGGTGACGGTGCATCCCCGGCCAGATGAACGGCATACGCGGCCTGACGATGTGCGGGCATTGCGGGTTTTACTGGACGCTGAATTTCCTGACCGAGAGTTGAATGTCGAAGGCTACCCGGACGCGCGGTTTCTGTCGCTGGTCCATGAGGTGCGCGCGGAGCAGGTTACGCTGGTGCCCGATGACCCGGCGCAGGCAACAAGTGATCACGGCTGGGATTTCCAAACGCACGGGGCGATGCTTGCCGATGTAGTGGCCTCGCTCAAGGTGAACGGCCATCGGGTGTCCTTGTTCGCTGACCCAGATGCACGCCAGATGGCCGATGCAGCCCGAACGGGTACAGATCGGGTGGAGCTGTATACAGGCCCGTTCGGCAGCGCCTACAGCGATGCAGCCACAGAGGCGCGCGAACTGGACAATCTGGCCGCAGCTTTGACCGCTGCCGAAGCGCAGGGTCTGAAGGTCAACGCGGGGCATGACTTGACGGTCAGTGGGACAGCCAAGCTGATCACGCGCATCCCTTCGATTGCCGAAGTGTCCATCGGTCACGCACTGTTCTGTGATGCGCTGACCTTTGGGATGGCTGAAACGGTGCGTCGGTATCTGGCGTCTTGTGCGGCTGGTTGCGAGGCACGTTCCATCACCCCAGAATCGGCGTGACATTTTCACTGCTATTTGATCATGCCTTTACGGCAATTCGCCTGCGGATACTGGCGAGGAAAGATACCCTGTAGTACACCCATGCTGGTATGGGGAATATTGCGAATAAACCAAAGCGGGAACAAGCGGATAGCGAGCAGCGGCGCCAGGCGTCGGTGCTGTTTGCCGATATGGTTGGATATACCTCTATCGTTGCCGGGCTGGATGAAGAAAAGGCTCTGGCCTTTGTGCGTGTGGTCTATGACACGTTGGTCCGGGCGGTCGAAGCCCATGGGGGCACAGTGCGCGACTTTGCCGGGGACAGCATCATGGCGTTGTTTGGAATCCCCGATGCGACCGAGGACACGGCGCTGCGCGCCTGTCGTGCCGCGCAGTCGATCCATATGGCGTTTGACGACTCTGCAGATGAAATGGAAGCGCGATTTGGTGTGCGCCCCCAGATGCGCGTTGGGATCAGTTCGGGCACAGTACTGATGGCAGCTGTACAGGGTGAGGGCAGTCAGACCACGGCTGTCGGCAGCACTGTGAATCTGTCGGCCCGCCTGGAAAACCTTGCGCCCTCGGGGGGCAGCCTGATCTGCGATACGACACGGGGCTTGGTCGAATGGGTTACGGATCTTGGGTTTTTCGGCGAACATCAGATCAAAGGTTTGGCCACCCCACAAAAGCTGTGGCAACTGCAAGGCGTTCGACCAGATTCCTCGCGGTTTGATGCTTCACTGGCGCAGGGCCTCAGCAGCTATGTGGGCCGCTTGGAGGAACTCGGCACGCTTTCCTCCGCGCTTGAGCAGTCCAAGGCAGGCAGGGCTGTGATTGACTTGGTGGCCGAGCCTGGGCTGGGTAAAACGCGTCTGGTCTTCGAATTTCTGCAGCGCCTTCCCGCAGATCAAGCCTCGGTTCTGACTGGGTATTGCTTTGTTGATAGTCAGCAGGTTCCATTTCTGCCGTTTATTGAAATCGTCCGAAATTCTTTCCGTATCGGCGATGCGGACAACCCGCTGCGGGTTCAGGTGAAACTGGAGGCGGGCCTGAAGAAATACGGGCTGTTGTCGCACCAGAACCTGGGTTTGATGTTGAATCTGTTGGGGCTGGTCGCGCCCGAAGGTGCCCTTGAGGGGCTGGATGGCGTTCTGATTGGCCTTCGCACACGCGCGTTGCTGGCAGCCCTGCTGAAACGAAAATGCCGGCGCGACCGGGTCATATTGCTGATCGAAGACGGCCATTGGATGGACAGTGCCTCGGCCGAGCTTTTGGCGGCAGTCGTCTCGGACCCCGATGTTTCGAACCTGCTGATCATCCAGACACGGCGCCCGGAATACACACCGGGTTGGCTGGGCAAGTCCGGGGTTTTGACATTGGCGCTGGGGCCGCTGGAGGTGCAGGAGTTTTCGGCCTTGGCGCGAAACCGTCTGGGCGTGGACGCTTTGCCTGAAGGTTTGGTGGAGCAACTGGCTGACCGCGCTGGAGGCAACCCGCTTTTCGGTGAAGAAATCCTGAGTTTTCTGCTGGAGCAGGGAATACTGCGTGTCGAGAATGGTCGTGCGCAAATCAAAGCGGATATCAGCGAAACCGGGCTACCGGTAACCATGCGCAGCCTTCTGACAGCCAGAATTGAACGATTGGAGCCTGAAGACCGCGCTTTGCTACAAGCTGCAGCGGTTATCGGCCGCCGGTTTGATCCCGGCTTGCTGTCCCAGATCGTGGAAAACGCAGCCCTGACCGGCGCAGTCTTGCTGCGGTTGCAATCGCAGGACGTTCTGTTCCGCGAGGCAAATTCCTCGGACTACATCTTCAAACATGCGTTGTTGCGGGATTCGGTCTATCAAAGTCTGGTCCCATCGCGCCGGGCCGATCTGCATTTGGCGATTGCCGACGCCCTGTTGGTGCGCAACGCCAACCGACTGCAAGAAGCTGCCGAGGTTCTGGCTTATCACTATGGCAAGTCGTACCGCTCGGATCAGGCTTTCAAATACAGCGCGATGGCCGGTGATAAATGTCTGGGCGTGTACTCACTGGACGAAGCCAACCGGTTTTTCATGAGTGCGTTAGACCTGTATCAGGCCGACCCAAGATGTGCCACCGAGGCGGAATTCGCTGGGTTCATGGCCAGTTTCGCGCTGTGTTCCAACATCTCATTGCGGGTCAGGACGATTATCGAGCTTGCTGACACCGTGCGACCGGTTCTGCAAAAAGCGGGCGACAGCCAAGACCACGCGCTTTTCTTGCATCACTATGTGTCGTGTTTGGTGTGCAACGGAAAGTATCACGAGGCGCACTGGGTTCAGCAGGAACTGACAGACATGGCCAGCCGTCTGAAGGACCCGACCTCAACAGCCTATGCCTTGGTGAATGAGCTTTCGGTTTCGATCTATCATGCGCCAATCGACAGTGATCTCTTCGAAGCTAAAAAGCGCGACGTCGAAGCCGCGCTGGGTAAGATCGACGATGCCTATATTCGCAACTTCTATCTTGCCACGGTCGGGTGGAATGAGCTGACCCGAGGCCGGGTTGCGCGGGCGCATGCCGCATCGGGCAGGATGATCGAACTGGGTGAATCCAACAACGATCCGCGTGCCTTGGGCTATGGCACCGCGATGAAAGCGCTGATAGCGATGGTGACGGACGATTATGAGTTGGCGCTGCAAATGGCCGAGAAGGCCCGCGCAGCCTCACAGGCAGAGTTCGAACTGGCCATTGCCGAGGCGGCGAGGGTCGGTGCTATGGTGCCGCTTGAAAAGCCGGGCGCGGTGGAGGTGGTTCAAAACCACATTGCATCCTGCACCGAGAAAGGTTGGGCCTTGTTCACCTTTGGTCCGGCAACCATGCTGGGGGTGGCTTATGCCTTGAATGGTCAGATCGCAGCCGGACTGCGGCAAGTTGAATGGGCCATTCAAAAGCGCACGGACGAAGGCACGCAGGTCTCGGCCGACTGGGCGCGTCTGTTTCTGTGCGAGATGTATCTTGCAATTCTGACTGGCGAAGGGGGCGGGTCTCTGCGTGTTCTGTTGCGGAATTTCCGGTCTATATTATGGGTCATGCTATTTGGACGAAAAAAGCTGATCTCGATGATCGAGCAGGTGCGCAGTAACCCGCAATTCGATCCCAAAGGGCACTTCATCGCGCGCTGCGATATGATCATTGGGCTGTTATACAAAGCCAAGAAAAAGAAGGCTCAGGCCATAGATCACCTGAGCAAGGCGCGGGTCATTGTGGAAACGGCAGGGCGGACGCCGATGCTGACGCGCATCGACACGGCCCTGGCCGAATTGGCATAGCGGTGCGCATTTGTTTGCCTGCAGATCGCACACTCAGGCGGGTGAACTTCTCTCCTGCACATGATGGCTGAATACCAACTGGTTTGATTGAGTGTCGGACCGGAAATCCGCCGCCCGGCCGGATAGGGCAAAATAAAACCTCTGCAGACCCGGTTCGATGTGCTGTGCCTGGGCGACGCAATCGTCGCACATGCGTTCGATCAGGTCATAGGGCTGGCGGTCGCGAATGGCAGCAACCAGCTTATTATGTGTCGCTTCAAGTTTCTGAAATGCGGGGGTGTCGAGCGTCTTTTGGTCGCCCACCAGCACGTAGACGGGTTCCAGGTCAGTTCTGCCTTTGAGGTCGACAAAGCCGGCCTCAAGCATGGCCATGTCATGGCGGGTTTTCTCATAGACCGCGCAGGACACGAGAATATCATAGTCCACGTGACGGCAACTTTGCTCGATCCGCGCGGCAACGTTCACCACGTCTCCGATGACGGTGTAATTGAACCGGCTTTTTGAGCCGATATTGCCAACGCATGCCCGTCCGGTGGCGCAACCTGTGGCCAGCGCTATTGGCGGTCTGCCTTGCATGACGTCCGAGGCATTGAAATTCACCAGCGCCTTCCGCATCAACAAAGCGGCCAGCGCCGCGCGACAGGGGTGGTCTTCGACCGGTACCGGAGCATTCCAAAAGGCCATGACCGCATCGCCAATGAATTTGTCGATAGTTCCGCGCTCGTGCAGTATCTGGTCACCTATTTTCGAGAATAGTTGGTTCAGCAATGTTACCAAATCAGTCGCTGATACAGATTCGGACAAGGGGGTGAAACCTCGGATGTCCGAGAACATCACGGTGATTTCCTGCGTCTCGCCACCCAGTTGCAGCCGATGTCCCGACATTTCCATTTCGTCCAGAATCTCAGGCGCAACGTAGTGTGAAAAAGTCTGCCGGATCGCGCGCTTTTCACGCTCGGTTGAAATGAAAAGATAGCCTGCCAACAGCCCGAAATTGGCCATGCCACCCAACAGGGGAAACGTCACGTCGAACAGAACCAGTTGGTTCTGGAAGGCCAGCCAACTGCTGCCAAGAACGACCGCTGCCGACACGCCGCCCGCAACGAACGAAGCGACTGCGCCAAATCGGGACATAACGGCCGTAACAATCAATCCCAGGCTCACGAAGGACAACAATTCAAGCGCGGCGGTGACATCTGATCGGCTCAGCATTTCTCCGGTCAGTATTTGTTCCAAAAGCTGCGCATGGATCGACACCCCTGGAACCGATTCACCCAAAGCCGTCTGGTGCATGTCGAACAAGCCAGCAGCAGAGGTGCCAACCAAAATAATCCGGCCCTCGATTTCTGCGCGCAGATCAGGGTTGTTCGGTGTTTGCATGATGTCATTCGCGGACAAATACAGGTTTGGGTCGTCACGCCTGTACCTGACCCAGACCTCACCGTTTTCCGTGGTCGGCAGCCTGAATTCGCCGACCTCAACCGCAAGCATGATCCCCGCTTCGTCCTGTGATCCCTCGGCAATAATGACGGGCTCATCCAAGGCCACCCTGAGTGCCTCGATCCCCAGCCCCGGCAGGGTCCCATCCGGCCCACCCCACAGGGCGGGTACCCGCCGGATGATACCCATGCCACCCAAAGGTGAGACATTGACGCCGCCGATACCAGCAGCGGATCGGTCCAGCGGAGGGGCAGGCGGCGTCCAGTTAGGAACGCTGACCAGACCGGCGGTTGGGGATTCACCAATTTCGATTATGCCCGCCATGGGCGTGACGGGCCTGCCCTCAAGCGACGGTCGCGCAGCAGCGCCCAGAACAACGGGCCAGTTGGCAATCTCCAACGCGAACAACACATCGTTGTCCAGCTTCTTAGCGCGACGCTCGATCGTCATTATACCTGCCAGCGCAGGGTCATTTAGCAGCCGAGACGGAGAGAACCTGTCAGGCTCGATGAATAGCACATCAAAGGCGATGGCGGCGGCCCCGTATTCGCCCAGACTTTTTACCATCTGTGCAAGCAAAGTTCGGGGCCAAGGCCATTGCCCCCAGTTGGCCAGTGACTGTTCGTCTATATCGACAACACGCACCGGTAGTTCCGGATTAAATTCCCTTGGCGACAGGCGTTGAAGAATGTCGAAATAGATCAGCCGCGTCATGCGCACCGGGTAAGGATCGAGTGCCCTGATGAAGCATCCGAATAAAATCAGCCCCAGCCCTACAAGCTGAAAGGCCCGTCTTCGCCCTGTTCGCTCCTTGGGCTTCCCGGTCACATTTGCCTCCGACTGCATTGGGCTTATGCCGCTTGCAGATTAATGCGACGCCGCCTTTCGCTAAGCACTTATCTGGAGCTCATCTTTGTTACTGGCGGCGGCGCCTTTATCATCCGGCCTTTCCTTTACTGCCTTTCCCTTTGCCCTTTCCTTTTCCTTTTCCTTTCCCTTTGCTGTTGTTGCGCCCTTTCCCTTTGCCCGGATTCCCAAAGCCCGAAGCGTTTCTTGTCTGGCCGCCGGGATTGGTGCCGTCTTGATGACCGGACCTATTGGTTTTTGCCTCGGGCTCTGCTGAAGGTGGGTCATCCGAAGGCGGGTCTGCCGATGGCGGTTCTGCTGACGGTGGGTCTGCCGACGGCGGGTCTGCTGATGGTGGATCTGCCGATGGCGGGTCGCTTCTAGGCTCTGGTGCTGCGGCGGCTTGGAAAGCGACCTGCTGGGCTGCAACGCGACGAGGGACCGGAGCTTCCGCCTTTTCTATTGGCAAAGGAACAGCTTCCGCAGCACATCCAGCAATGTCCACCTGCAGCGGAGGTTGCAGGCCTGTTTGTGATTGAATGAAAGGGAATCCGTTTTTCAAAGCCAGTTCATATTGGTTCTGATCCACGGGTCGACCGACATTGCCACGTTGGGATGTGGCGAACAAACTACATTGGCGCCCAGTCGATCGACACGAGCCTTGCGTGCTGCACATTTGAACCGTGCCTTCCAAAACAAGCATGGCGCTCTGCGTGCCAGGAACGACCCAAATATCAAAGGTTGTGCCGCGTACTGCCATCGTCGCTGAAGGCGTTTGTATGGAATAAGCTCGTTTCCGGCTTTTGCCGGAAATAAACCGAAAGCTGCCCCCTAGCGCCTGAACCGCAAAGCTCTTGGCCTTTCGGTTGCTACGCAGCATCGTCACGTCCAGTGTCATACGCGCGTTGGGACCAATCGCAATTTTGGTTTCATCCGCAAAAATCAATTGGACCAGGCCGGTGCCATCTGTGGAAATGGAATCGCCGGACGCCACTTGCATACCGGCCTTCAATGGTTGTGATTTTCCAGCGCGCGTAATCTCAGCGCCCGGCTTTATGCCAATAACTTTTCCTATGTTGGCCAAAACCTGCGAAGGCAGTAGCAAAACACAACAGATTACGAGTAACGATTTCAACCAAGCCAAACCAAACTTCCTTCCCCCAAAGGTAAGTGCAGAGCGCTTTGCGCTCACCGCTCGGTTTGTGCCTCAATGAATTCGACAAACTGAATTTAGAAAATAAGCTTATACAAATATGCCTTAAAGCTCGCCTGCTTGGCAAGTTATCAGTGTGAGGGATAGAAAAAACGGGGTGAGTGGCGGGCATTTTGACAGAGAAAGTTGGATAGAAAATCCGTTTGTAGTCGAGCGAAAATCCTCCGTTTACAGTCCCGAGCAGGTCCCGATGATGGCGCGGATGAAATACATTTCAGAAAAATGACGAGGGCATAGAAAATCGCCTTGTATCCGGGGCGCAGGCAAGGATATACCCGCCAGCGGAGACGTGGCCGAGTGGTCGAAGGCGCTCCCCTGCTAAGGGAAAACTTGGTAAGAATATTCCCTTATTTTACAATACGTAAGCGGGAATCTAGTTCGATGTTGCCAGATTTTTGCCGAAAGTCCCACCCATGTTCAAGCAGGCGATCCGCTAAGTCGTCAGGTGCAATCTTTCTATAACGATTGGCCATTTCGCTCTTTGCCCAGCCCCCGAGGTCCATGAGCCCACCGAAGTCTCTTGTCTGAGCGTAGTACCAAGTTGCCCAAGTATGCCGGAGAACGTGTGGTGTCACATCTTTTCCAAGGCCGGCCGCATCTCGGGCCTTGTTAAACGACGCTTGCATTTGGCCGCCGCCATTCTTTCTCAACTTGATCGGTTTTCCATATGGCGTGCGGAACATGCGTCCCGACTCGGGCAACTCCCCCATTAAACATACAGCACGGCTAGGTAGCCGTACCAAGCGCTCACTCGATACAGTTTTACCTGCGCCGTCCTCCTCAGCAGGAATAAACTGTTGAGAGGTTGCTGGATTCCAATCATTAATGTCCGCTGCAAAGCACTCTCCTGTTCGGCACCCAGACCCCAAAAGGAAAGCAATCTTCTTGAGTGTATACAGTTCGGGCTTGTCGTGGCGCGGCAGGGTAAGTTGGGCGGCGGCTTTCAACAGCGCCTCAGCTTCTTCTGGATGGAGCCAGCGAACTCGCTTGTTATCTGTGGACGGCCTTTTCCGCTCTCCCCTGGCCCAGCGAACTACCGCGGTGATCGGCACACGCACTTGGCGTCTGCGAGTTTCGGGAACTGCGTTGGGGTACAACTCCATGGCACAGTTCACGATTTCCAACTCTCCAATTTGATCAATTGTTGTGTACTTGCCGAAATACCCGATGAGTTTTGGCAGGAAACGTGCTTCACCACCATCGTCGACGTAGCCCTTTGCCGCCTCCCAAAATGGCACCTCTTTGTTTGTAGGAATAGCTAATTGGGCCGCCCATTCCTCTTTATAAAGTTGCTGGGCCTTAGCGCGAGCTACGCCTTTGAGGCTTTTGTCACGGATGCCAAGGCGTCGGCGAATCCGCCGCCCTTCGATTGAAAACGAGACCGCCCAACCTTGCTCCGTCCACTTCGGTTCCCAGTCTTTCTTTGGCATTTTAAAGCCTCTCTCAGTTCCTCAATGTGTTCCGGGTAAAACACCTTTTTGTTGCCGCGCCGTTCGTAACATTGATGCTTTGCTAGAATGTCTGTCAGACTTCTTCGTGAAATCCCCAGAGCTCGGGCTGCGTCTTCCATGCCGGCTGGTTGTACTATCCAGTTTGGGCTTGTGTTCATCTCTGCGCGTCCTCCACGGCTCTGAGTGAAAACCCAATCGGAAGTGTTCTGCCTTGGTCTATGTACCGACTGCCTGTTAGCTGATTTTCGATCATTCGAGCACCGATTGAGTTTCTTCTGCTCGCTTCATCGATACTTTCGGTATGCAGTCAAGAAAAATTATTATTACAAAACATGAACTTGCGTCTACTCCAGGTTGACTTTTCAGATTGAACTGCTGGGGTCAGGAGGGCGCCTCAAAACACATTTTTGCTGCGTTTTGAATTGGCTGCGCGTTTCTTTGCCGGAGTTTAAGTTGACACCTCCGATATGACCTCGGTTGAGTGGAAAATTTCATTACCATAGGGCGAGTCACGGAAGCGTGATGTATGTTTCACCTGCGATGCAGAGACGAGTACCTGCGCCGACGTTCACAGATCAAAACAGATACATCTTCTGTCCGTACGTCAGAACAAAATGGCAAACATACAGAACAACGCAGACCTCGTGTGCGCTGTGAAAGAACTTGTGGAGAAATGAGAGCATTGCTCCCTCCCTTGGTTGTTGATTTTAAAAGTGTGTATAGTGTGTATAATGATTCGACTGGCGCGTCAACATTTGACGCATTGTGTGTATAGTGTTAACTTAAGGTCATGGAAAAACTCTCAGAAGAACCGCCCAAAAGGCTACAAATACTAATGACTGAGGATGAGCTGGCGCTTGTTCGCCAGTACACACATCAGAACGAGATCTATGGACGATCTGCCGCGATCAGAGCGCTTGTTCAGGCGGGCTTGAAAGCGGAACAAGCGGCTGGTCGCTTTGATCCAAACCGAAAATAGGTGCCAGAACAGGCTTGTGAAAAATGTGTTCCAACCTGTGGAATTTGGTTTCTTTTCGATGACGTAATGGGGGGACGATCAGAAATTTAGTTTTTCACTCGTTCCCAGAACTGCCGGCATACAGACTCATTGCCGCCGTCAGGTTTCTTAAATTTTCGCAAAACTCCCAATCCTTTAAAAAGTCTGAAACCGCGTTCGTGCCATGTCCTTTGTTGCGAGCGGCGGAAGCAAATTCACGTCTTGAACAGACGTGAAGGCAGCACTGGTCGCAGGAAATTGCGGTCAGAGGCACGGAGTCAAATAAGCTGAAAACGGCAACCGACCTTTGGCCATCGAGCTGAAGGGCAAAGGTTGTGAAGAAGAACAACGCGGGCAGATCCCGCGAACAGAGAAAGTGTGCTCAGAGCAGAGGTGATCACCGGAAGCGCAAGCGGCAATGCAGGCAAGCGAAGCGGATTTATGGCCATGAAGTGCTTCGGCCAAGAACACTAAGGATGGCAGGGAAAAAGGTGGGCTATCATGGCGGCTTTCGACTTGGTCCAGGCTCAGCAAGGTATCGGGAAATGTCCGCCATGGTGGCTGAAATGGCAGCCGAGGTCGGTCACGACCTATACCGGCCCGGCAAGAAGAAAGCAGCACAACTCCTGTTGGGCTTGCCCGACAACGAGTATCTCGCGATCTGCTATTCCGCATACAAGCACGACAAGCGGCTACCGTCCGTTGCTTTAGTTGATACGACACAAACTGCCGCCAATCTTCAGTATCATTATGAGGTCAAAGTCAAAGGCCAGGCGCAGTTTGCTGCTCTGACATTTCCTGCCTTGGAACGCCGAGTCTCAATCGATGGCTATGAATCCGGTTTGGCGTTGGCATTCAAACGAATGAACAAGCTAAAGAAGGCCCTCAAGAAATCCGGACTAGGTGAATTTGTATACGCACAGCTAGAAGCACCCTTCGAACCAAAGACAGAGACCTTTTATCTCCATTTCCACATATTTTTGACGTTCGACTTCGGTGATCAATGTCGTAAGCAGGCATTGACGTTCATCCACGAGAACACGCCTTGGCTGCAAAGTAAGGCGGGGGTCCAACTAAAGCGCATTGCCGACGGAGATGTTGCACGGTTCATTCGATATGGCACGAAGCCGAGCGTGACCGTCTATGAGATTGCCAAATCAGAGAACATGAGGGTGTTTGAAGCCTTCCTAAATGTTTCTAAAGGCAGGAGACTCACGAGGACAGAAGGGGCACTCAAGACGACACTCAAGCAGCTCAAAGACCAGGGCCGGCGAACAGTATTTCATAAATGTGAGCGGACAGGCCAGTCTAATGTGGCCTTGGTTGAGAAAGGAACAATGAAGGATCTTGAGAAACCAAGCCCCGGCGAAACAGCTACTGTCGAAAAACCCAGCTCTCCTAGAAAAAACATCTACTGTGGGGCTTGTCGGCCGGTAACTTCTCCTGAGGGACGTTTGCTTGCTTTCGGTATGGTACAGGACTTTTGTGAAGACAGCTTTGACATTGGTGCGGGAGAAGGTGTTGCCGGCAGTTTGTTTGAAGCCAACAGAATCGCCCGTAGTTCATGGGAGCGAAATACGGGCAAGTGCTACGATCTGAAGGAGTTTCTGGCTCCAATCACAGATGACATCATGCGGCTCATAAAGGACGCAGATGTACAGAGTTACACGGTAATCGTATCCCCCAAAATTCTAGCGGCACTACGGGAAATTAAGGAAGAGCGAAAATCGGGTGTCCGGCGGGCAAAGCCAAGTTCTAAGAGTTACGCTCCTGAAACATCATTTTGGAGCAAGTTGAAGTTCTGGGGTTCTAAACTTGTTGCTGGGGTCAGTCGGATACGTGTCCCATACCTTGATTGGATACGGTAATCAAACGTCAACGGCGACTAAACAATTCTTTGGAAAGTGGTTTGTAGGCGATAGCGTTAGGGCTCCTGTTCGAAAGTCGGTATGACTTCTGAGTTCGCCAGGATTGTCTCACACAACCTTGGTTATGTGACAGCAAACCGCCCAGCGTAAATTCTGGTGAAAACAGTCTCGCATACATTGTCGTGACATTGAGACAGCGACATCTCAATAGGACCTAAGATTGGAGTAAGACAGTTGCTGATTGGGTATGCAAGAACATCCACCTTGGAGCAGGGCTATGGACTGGAAGCGCAGATTGAGGCTTTGACGAAGTATGGAGTCCAATCGGATTTCATCTTTTCAGAAAAGGTATCGAGCCTTTCAGATCGTCCTGAATTGCAAGCAGCGTTGCGAAGCCTTCGTGCCGGCGACAAGCTGGTGGTAACCAAGCTGTGCCGTTTTGCG
Source organism: Ruegeria sp. AA6 (assembly GCF_056542865.1). Taxonomy (NCBI): domain Bacteria; kingdom Pseudomonadati; phylum Pseudomonadota; class Alphaproteobacteria; order Rhodobacterales; family Roseobacteraceae; genus Ruegeria; species Ruegeria sp. AA6. The sequence continues at coordinate 90,787 of NZ_JBQGAN010000014.1, read as the reverse complement.
CGTTCGGTGACGCACCTGGGGAGGCTTTTGCAAGTGGTGGAAGCCAATGGCGCTGACTTGGTTATCGTAGACATGGGTGTGGACAGCTCGACTGCGACAGGAAAGCTCATGCTGAATGTTCTGGGCTCAGTTGCTCAGTTCGAGCGAGAAATCATGCTGGAACGCCAGAGGGAAGGCATTGCGAGGGCCAAGGCAGATGGAAAATACAAGGGTCGTGCTCCAACGGCCCAGAGACAGAAAGAGAAGGTATTGGCGCTTAAGGAAGCTGGCGTCCCCGTCGCGCAGATCATCGATCAGCTGAACATTTCCAGAGCCAGTTACTATCGTCTGGTTAAGGTTCAATAATTCTTGGCCACTCTGAAACAAATTAAGCGGTTGCTGGGAAGAATCGAAATGAGCGTCGGTGGTTCATTTATTCGCTCGCCGACACGTGACCTAGATCGCTAAACATGGGCGGACTGCCGCCATTCGCTGCTCTCTCAACCAACGGCAACTATGCGCAGAAAGCGGGCTTTGCAAAGTTCGGAGTTCGGCCCAATCCGGACGTGAGTTTAGAGTTAAGTTGTTGCGGAGGGTTCTCCAAAGCTGCTGTTCACACGCGGCGCTTCGTTCACATGGTCGGCATGTGCGCAACGCTGATTCACCCGACGTTCGACCTAACAGAAAGATGGGTCTAAGCGGAACGCCCTAATATCAAGGCCGATTTACAACAAAGCTCGGCACTATCCCTGCCTTCATGATCGCTGTTTCAACATCATGCCCTGCGAAGAAACCGAATCCAGAGATGAGCGCGGAAGCTATGCCTGCATTTCGTGCACCTAGAATGTCGGTGTGCAGGCTGTCGCCAACCATCAGAACCCGGGATTTGTCGATGTGCCCCAGGCGGCTGAATGCAAGATCATAGATGTTGGCGAAAGGTTTTCCAAAGAACTGAGGGGTGACGCCTGTCCGGTCTGCTAGCCGGTGCGCGAAAAGACCGGGTTCTTTGGAGAAACCGTACTCGCGCGGAGCGACAATGTCAGGATTGCCCACCAATACCGGGCGGGGACGCTCCAGCAAAGCGGCCTCTAACATGGCTTGTCGCGTTTCATTCCAAACAGCTGACCCAATCATCAAAAATCCGTCTACGGTTTCGTAGGGCTTCGGGTCATCCTCCAGGTAGGATAGTTTCAACTCCTCCAGATCGCGAAGGCCGGCACTTGGAGTTGCCATCAATCCCCAATGTAACTCATTTTGGCCGTTTAGCTCAGACAACAACGTGGCCCGACTGGTGATCACGTCTTGTGGCGCGAAGTTGTAGCCAAGCCCATAGTATTTCTCGATAAGAGTTGTGTGGGGAAACCCTGCAGCATTCGATACGACCAGAACACGTTTGCCGGCGGCTGTCAGCGACCTGACCCGATCTGGTGTATCTGGGATTGCCGTATCACCAATATTGAGAACTCCGAAGGCATCGAGGAGGAACACGTCAAACTCGTGAGCGATATCCTCCAGCGTGTCCACCTGACGATAGCTCACTTCAGTAGATCTGGGTTGCGGAAGGCGATGTCTTACAGCCTCGTAGGCCTCAAAAGCCTCTTGCGCAGAGAAACCGGTCAAATGATGGCCCCTCTTACTTTCGCCGAAACCCATTCGCTGATCATAACCGCGACCAGAATTACAATCAGGATCAGACTAACTTGCGGCCAAGCCAGTACGTTGAGCGAAGCCGACAATTGCAACCCGATACCCCCGGCTCCAACCAGCCCGAGCACCGTGGACTCGCGGATGTTGATATCCCAACGGAAGACGGCAATGCCCGCGAAAGCGGGTAGGATTTGCGGTACGATCCCATAGGCCATGACCTGCCAGCGTGAAGCACCGGTTGCTGTGATTGCTTCGACCTGCGTGTGATCAATTTCCTCAATCGCTTCGTAAAGAAGCTTTGCGCAAAACCCGATTGAACGAATGGCGATTGCTATGACACCGGCGAACACTCCGGGACCAATAATCGCGATCAAAAGAAGAGCCCAGATCAACGAGTTTATAGAGCGGGTCGAGACAATGACCAACAAGGCAATCGGTCGGATGAACAAGGCCGATGGTGTGGTGTTGCGGGCCGCCAAAAAGGCAACTGGCACTGCCATGCACAGGGCAATTATGGTTCCCAGGGTGGCAATGTTTAGCGTGTCCCAAATCGGGCGACCCAACTGGGTGATGTAATCCCATTTAGGAGGCGTTGCACGGGTCCAAATATCGTTGGCGATGCGGGGCGCATCCCAGACGAAAAACCAAGTCGTCGACTCTGAGATCAGCTGCCAGCAGTAAACAAAGATCGCTACGCCCAGCAACCAGCCGAACCAACGGACTAAGCTCTGACCCGTTGTCCGGCGACGCCAGATTTGCGCATCGTCGCGTTCAAGTATCGGCATTACTGAACCCTCGCTCGAATAATTCCCGAAAGGTATTCAAGTGCCATCACGATGCCGATGATAAGAATGAGAATGGCTGCCGCAGTGTCGTATTCATAGCGGTCGAATGCGGTGTTCAAAGTTGCACCAATCCCACCAGCCCCCACGAGCCCGAGGATCGCGCTTTCTCTGAAATTGATGTCGATCCGATACATGGAAAGGCCCACAAGTCGCGGCATAACCTGGGGCTGAACTCCATAGTTGATCCATTGTGGCCAACGCGCTCCAGAGGCCTTAATCGCCTCAGCCTGAACCTTGTCCATGGCTTCGATATCTTCGGCCAGAAGTTTTGAGAGAAACCCGATGGTGGCGAAAGAAAGCGTCAGAAATCCGGCCAGCGGGCCAAAGCCAAAGATAGCCACAAGCAAAATGGCAACGATAATCTCTTGCAATGCCCGACTAATCGCGACAATGCCTCGGCAAATCATGTAGATTGGCAATGGCGCGATATTGCGGGCAGCCCCCAACCCAATCGGGATCGAAATCAGGATGCCCACGACCGACGCGGCCACGGTCATCACGATACTTTCCAGAAGGCCGCTCCAAATATCTGTCCACCGTGAAATGAAGTCTGGGCTGGTGAACGCAAGCACAAACGCCCAACCTCGATCCAACCCTTCATAGACACGGCCCCAATCAACTTCGATGGTCATGAACGCCGCGATCAGGTAGGCGAAAAAGCCAAGGAGCAATGCCCAGCGGAGTAATGGGTTTTTGACAAAGGCAGGCTTACGCCAGCCTTTTCCCAGCATGTCGTCTAACTCTCGATGGCTCATTCTGCAGCCTCGACATCGTCATCTTCGTCCACTTTTTCGATGGTTGCTTCCCAATCTTCTTCCCCATAGATCTCGGTCAGCTTCTCAGGGGTAAGGCCTGTGGGAAGCCCATCATATACAATTTCGCCAAATCGGAGTCCTACGACGCGGGGAACAAACATCTGAGCGAGCGCCACATCATGGATATTGATAATGGCTGCCAATCCACGTTCCTGACATAACTCGGTGATGAGACGCATAATCTGACGGCTGGTCTTTGGGTCCAGCGAAGCAGTTGGTTCATCGACCAACAGCAGTTTTGGGTTCTGTATCAGTGCCCGGCAGATGCCGACCCTTTGGCGCTGACCGCCAGAGAGTTCGTCCGCCCGTTTATCCGCCATGTGCAACAGCCCCACCCGATCGAGTAGCCGGAAGGCTTCGTCCACATCCGACTGCGGATACCGCCGTAGAAAGCTGCGCCAGAACCCCACATAGCCCAACCTGCCGGACAATACATTTTCCATCACTGTCAGGCGTTCGACCAAGGCATATTCCTGAAAGATCATGCCCATTTCGCGGCGTGCCTTCCGTAATGCCCCCGATCCGAGTTTGGTCAGGTCCACATCATCCAAAAGGACACCGCCGCTTGTAGGTTCAACCAACCGGTTGACACAGCGGATCATCGTCGATTTGCCCGCGCCCGAGGGCCCAATCAACGCAAGAACCTGTCCTTTTGGAACCTCAAGATCGATTGCCTTCAGCGCCTGATCCCCGGTCTTGTATGTTTTCGTTAGCTTCTGAAGACGCAGCATGAAATGCCCCAGATTAGGGTGAACGGCGGGCCCATTCAGGCCCGCCGGATTAGTGAAAGGTTATTGGCAGGCGTAAGAAACGCCATTTGCTGCGTCGATTTTACGAATGACGTCCCAGAATTCCTGATAAGTCATCTCCAGGAATTGGCCTTCGTTTGATTTTGAGAACTCAGCTTCAAGTGTCGTCCCCTCCCAATCGAAATTGAAGAAGGCATTGCGGATCTTTTCCTGCAGCTCGGGTGTCAGGTTGTAGACGGTGCCAAACCCAGTGGTCGGGAAAGTCTGCGACTTATAAATCGTAATGACATCATCCTCATTGATCACGTCACGAGAGATCATCCGCGATTTAACCGAGTTCGCAATTGAGGCCGCTAAGTAGTCTTTGTTGGCAACACCTAGGATCGAGTTGTCGTGCTTGCCCGAATAGACAGGCTCAAAATCGCGTTCGGGCAGAAGATCAAAGTCGCTTTTCAGGATCGCGGAAGGCGCTTTGAATCCCGAGTTCGATGTGGGGGATGTAAAAGCCAGTTGCTTTCCCTTGATGTCTTCAACCTTTTCGATGCCCGAACCCGGATAGGTGATGATTTCCATCTCGTAACCAAAATTACCGTCCTTCGAAGCCATTATTGTGAATGGACGGAACCCTGCGCAGTTTACCGCAAGTGGGTTGGAGCCGGTGTTGAATCCCGCAATATGCAGGCGCCCTGAGCGCATCGCCTCGATCTGAGCTGCGTTGTTCTGGACTGGAAAAAAGACAACGTCCTTGCCCGTTTCTGCTTTCAAATGGTCGAGAAAGTCTGACCACGCAGTTTTGTATACGGCGGGATCTTCAACCGGCGTGTAAGCAAAGATCAAGGTGTCTGGATCTATTTGCTCGGAAGGATCTGCAGGGATATCCGCGATCAAATCCCCGTCGGCATCACAAAAACGCTCGTCCAAGTCACCGCGTGGACAATCCTGCGCCGACGCTATTCCACTCATCGACATGAGTGCGATTGCAGATGCCCCAAGCAATAGTTTGATATCGATCTTCATGTTTTCCTCCCAGTCATGTGCGGTGCTTTTTGTCCGCTGTTAATCAATCATTTTATGTCTACCCGGCGACGAGAACGTCGACCTCGGCGCCCTCAATAGCGTTACGCAATTCTCCTGTCGGTTTTTTGTCGGTGACTATGGAATCCAAGTCGTTAAGGCCTCCTACTTGAGACAAGCCTTTCCGGCCGAATTTCCCGGAATCAACAAGAAGGTGCCGTTTCTCGGCACGCATCAGCATCACCCTCTTTACTGCCGCAAAACCCCGCACTGTTTCTGAAGGACCATCCGTCGAGAACCCAGAGGAACCGATCATGCACCTGTCGACGTTGAAACGGGACAGAAATTCCAGCGTCTCGGTTCCGATAGTTGCAGACTCAGTTGCCAAGTATTCCCCCGGGCATAACAGGACTTGCGCAGCCCCATGGCCAAGGGTCATAGCTACAGGAATGGAATTGGTGATTACCGTGCAAGGGGTACCAATATAAGCCAGTGCACGTGCCATTTCGATTGTGGTCGAGCCGGAATCGATCATGACCGTTTCGCCGCTCTGGATCAGTTCTGCCGCAATGGCACCTATCCGTTCGCGTTCTTCAACCTGAGCGTTCGTTCGTTCATCCAAACCCGGATAGTGCCCTTGCGCTGCGGCTGAGGCCCCCCCGTGTGCCCGCGCTATCAAGCCGTCATTCGATAGAGCATCGAAATCTCTACGTACCGTCTCGTTGGAGACGTTGAACCGCTGTGCCAGTTCGTTGATGCGAACGTGCGGGCGCAGCTTCAGCTCCAACAATATCTGTTGGCGCCGGTCGGATTTCTTTACCCGGCTCTGGTTCTTTTCAGACATTTTGCCGCGCGTTTTTGTTTTGGACATCCGACGACCCGACTAGGCTTCGAAAGCTACTTTTGTGGGCTTTCGGTCATATTGCAATATTTTTTGTTGCATAACCCTCGGAAGGTTGTGAGAATTCGAGCGAACACAAGTATTTCAAAGCGCAAAGCAAAGATGCACAGGCTGATCAAATTCAGAATACGAGCCAAGGCAAAGCGTTAACCGGCCAACCTGCCAATCAGACAGCTTCCTTTTGGTTCTTGATCGTGTGGCATTGAGGGGCGGCATGGGCGACAGCGAGACGGCAGATCAGATTGCGGCGCTTCCGATGCGCTGGGATAAGAGTGGCAAGTTGCGCGTTCTTATGGTCACTTCGCGGGATACCGGCCGGTGGGTTATCCCAAAAGGATGGCTAATAGAGGGCAAAAAACCATGGCATGCCGCAGAAATAGAAGCTCAAGAAGAAGCAGGCGCAGTCGGCACCATATCGAAACGGCCAATCGGTCATTTTTTCTATGATAAACGATGCGAGGGGCGAAGCAGCGTTCGCTGCCGCGTTACCCTTTATCCTCTGGTCGTCGAAAAGTTGAAGCGACGCTGGAAGGAAGAAGGTGAACGAACGCGTCATTGGTTCTCACCGGCAAAGGCCGCAAAGCTGGTTCAAGAAAGAGACCTGTCAGAATTGCTGGATAATCTAACAGACGATCCAGAACTCAAAACTGTCATAAAGAAACTTCGAAAGGCTGCATGAGGAAGGGCATGAAAGAACCGGGAAACCCGGACGCATTACGCTCATAGGGAGGAAAAATATGAGGAAATTGACATCCACTGCGGTTGGATCGGTGATTGCCCTGGCTGCGTCACTGTCGGCGGCACAGGCCGATAAATTGACTTTCTATTGTTCGGCACAGGAAGACTGGTGCCAACTCATGGCGCGAAGCTTTGAAGATGCGACTGGCATCGACGTCAACATGACCCGGAAGTCGTCAGGTGAAACCTTTGCACAAATCCGCGCCGAAAGCTCGAACCCGAAAGGGGACGTTTGGTGGGGCGGTACCGGTGATCCGCATTTGCAGGCTGCCGAAGAGGGCCTGACGATGGAATACATTTCGCCAATGCGTGACCAACTTCATGATTGGGCGATATCCCAGGCAGAAAGCGCGGGTAACAAGACGATTGGCATCTATTCAGGCGCACTCGGCTATGGCTACAACGCCGATCTTGTCGCTGCCAATAACCTGCCCGAACCTGCCTGCTGGAAAGACCTGCTGAAGCCCGAATACAAGGGCCACGTTCAGATGGCGAACCCGAACTCATCAGGTACGGCCTATACCACGCTAGCGTCGATGGTGCAGATCTTCGGCGAAGATGAAGGCTTTGAGTTCATGAAAGGTCTGCATTCGAACATCAACCAATATACCAAGTCTGGCTCTGCGCCCATCAAAGCCGCTGGTCGCGGTGAGAACACCATCGGTATCGTCTTTATGCATGACGCTGTGAAGCAGGCCGTTTCAGGATTCCCGATTAAGGTCGTCGCACCGTGCGAGGGCACAGGATACGAAATTGGCTCGATGTCGATTATTGAAGGAGCCCGCAACGAAGAAGAAGCGAAAAAGTTCTATGACTGGGCGCTGTCACCCGAAGCCCAGAACCTTGCTCTTCAGGTCAACGCGTTTCAAGTGCCATCGAATAAAGGCGCAGAAACTTCGGATAGCGCGCCTGACATGAGTCAGATCAAGCTGATTGACTATGACTTCAAAAAGTATGGTTCCTCAGACGAACGGAAGCGTCTGTTGCAGAAATGGGACGAAGAGGTTTCGACTCTGCCGCAGTAAATGACTGACCGGACTTCAAAAACGACCCATCCGGTCCTGATCTTCTGGATCGCGGCCGGGTGGGTCGGATTCTGCCTGTTGCCTTGGTATATGGTCGACGGTGGCCTTTGGTCGTTCGAGTGGCTTTTGGACGGCTACCCATTCGATGAGGATTTTGCCCCTGCGGCGTTTCTGATTGGGCAGGGTGAAAAATTTTGGCTCGCTCCGCTCCTGATCGCACTCGTCCTGCCGCTATTGGTGTTGAAGCGCCCCAAATCTGATCCACTTTACGCCAGAATACTGATCCTGTCAGGGGCGCTTGGCTTCGGCTGGCTGATCGCTCAGGGGTTCAGCATTGGCATCAGAGGCTTCAACTTCCATTGGTTGGAGGCGATGTTTGGCGAACTTGGCGACCGTCAGTTTGGAATGGGCTATGGCGCAATGATATGTGCCTCAAGCTTTCTGTTCCTGCTTACACAGGGGATCGCGGCAAGAGGTGCCATTAACGGCGACGTCTTCGTCGTCAGCGCCATCGGCGGCGTGATTACAATTGTCACAGCCTTCGTCTTTTTCCCCATCGCCAAGATGCTTTTCGCTGCCTTCGTCACCGAAGATGGCGCCTATTCTATCGCGGTATTCTTCTCGAAGTTTTTCGATGATCGACTGTGGGGGCTGGGGTGTTTTCAGGGAGCGCGTTGTGGCGCCGCCTGGAATTCACTGTTCCTTGCCATCCTCGTTGGTGTCATCACCACGGTCCTGGGGCTTTGCTTTGCACTGGTCGTGACGCGCTCAGGTTTTCGCCATAAACGCGCGCTGCGGGCTCTGACCGTTCTGCCAATAATCACCCCGCCATTCGTGATCGGCCTGGCGCTGATCTTGCTTTTTGGCCTTTCTGGGTCGGTCACCCGGTTCATTGCCGAACTTCTCGGCACCCAGCCGACACGCTGGCTGTACGGAATGCCAGGCATCCTGATCGCACAGACACTCGCGTTCACGCCAATTGCGTTTCTTGTTCTGATAGGTGTGGTTGAAGGCGTCTCTCCGTCGATGGAAGAAGCGGCTCAAACGCTCCGTGCCAGCAGATGGCAGACATTCAAGACGGTTTCCTTGCCCCTGATGCGGCCCGGGCTTGCAAACGCATTTCTTCTGGGCTTCATCGAAAGCATGGCCGATTTTGGCAACCCACTTGTATTGGGCGGCAATTTCGACGTGCTTTCGACCGAAATATTCTTTGCCATCGTTGGCGCTCAATACGATCAAGGCAGGGCCGCAGTTCTGGCCATGGTGCTGCTGTTCTTTACTCTTTCCGCCTTTTATGCGCAGCGTGTCTGGCTGGGGAAGAAAAGCTACACAACCGTCACCGGCAAAGGGGATGCCGGCGTTCATCCTCTGATGCCAATTGGTCTTTCAGTTCCGGTACTACTCATCGCTCTGGGCTGGGCGCTGTTCACAATTGTTGTTTATGCGATGATCATTTACGGAAGTGTCGTCGAGTTGTGGGGTGTCGATAACTCGCTAACTATCAAACACTATGTCACCGCATTCTCCGTACGTTTCGAAGAAGATAGCATTCGCTGGACCGGAGCCGCTTGGGACAGTTTCTGGACCACCATAACGATCGCGGCCATTGCTGCCCCATTGACTGCCGCCGTAGGTCTGGTGACCGCTTATCTGCTGACCAGGCAAAGTTTTGCAGGCAAGAACGCTTTCGAATTTGGAACAATGTTGTCCTTTGCTATCCCCGGAACAGTGATAGGCGTCAGCTACATCCTAGCCTTCAACGTTCCGCCAATTGAAATCACGGGTACTGGTGTCATTCTCGTTGTCAGCTTTATCTTCCGAAATATGCCGGTTGGCGTTCGTGCGGGGATCGCGAGCATGTCGCAGCTTGACCGCAGCCTTGATGAATCCTCGCTGACCCTTGGTGCAAACTCGTGGCAGACGTTCCGAAACGTCATCCTGCCGCTATTGCGCCCTGCGATACTTGCTGCGCTTGTTTACAGTTTTGTCCGTGCCATGACGGCGATCTCGGCTGTCATCTTTTTGGTCAGCGCAGAATATGACATGGCGACCAGCTACATTATCGGTCGGGTCGAGAATAACGACTATGGCCTTGCGATCGCCTATTCGACGACGCTGATCTTTGTGATGCTCGCGGCGGTCGGTTTACTGCAACTACTCGTTGGCCGGGTCCAGATTGGTCGACGCACGCAACACGGAACGGAGGCATCGCGATGACCGACGCCAAAATCGGTTCCAAGGCCGCCCCGGTGCGCTTTGAGAACGTGTCGAAAGTATTCGGTAAAGACGTCGTCGCCGTCGACAACATCAACCTGCATGTCGATGCAGGAAAACTCGTCACACTGCTTGGTCCGTCAGGCTGTGGGAAAACAACGACTTTGCGCATGATAGCCGGGTTGGAAATGGCAAGCTCGGGCAAGATCCTAATTGGTGATCGGGACGTGACCAAATTGCCTGCCACCGACCGCGACGTATCCATGGTTTTCCAGTCATACGCGCTTTTCCCTCACATGAGCGTGCTGGAAAACGTGATGTATGGCCTCACATTCTCAGGCTTTGCAAAGGATGAAGCCCGCGCCCGCGCTATGTATGGATTGGAACTGGTCGGTCTTCAGGGGTTCGACAATCGTCTTCCCTCGGAACTTTCAGGGGGCCAACAACAACGTGTTGCCGTCGCCCGCGCGCTGGTTCTTGAGCCGCAGGTTCTGCTGTTCGACGAGCCGCTGTCCAATCTCGATGCCAAGCTTCGCCGTCAGGTGCGAGAGGATATTCGGGCAATCCAGCAAGATCTTGGTTTGACAGTTGTTTACGTGACCCACGATCAGGAGGAGGCACTGGCAGTCTCGGATGAGATTGTCGTCATGCGCAACGCAGCGATCGCCCAAATGGGCACACCACGCCAGCTTTACGATGCCCCGAACGATCGTTTTGTCGCCGATTTCATAGGTGAGGCAAACCTATTGGATTGCCAAATCGTCGATATCAATGGCGACGTGGCAACGATAGAAATAGAAGGCTACCGCCACACGCTGCCACGTCGCGGTTTGTCCGAAGGAAACGCAACCATTGCAGTGCGACCCTCGCGTCTGGTTATCGGCTCAGACCAAGGCATAGCAGCCAAGGTGGCGAAGGCGACCTATGTTGGCGTTCGAATGGAATATACGCTGATCGGTGCATTCGGTCAGGTTTTTGCCGTACACGATGACGTCGATGCGCCGCTTGATCCCGGCGCCGAAATCAGAATGGGTTTTGCTGACAAAGGGCCCGTTCTTTTGCCGGATTAAATGCCGAAACTCATTATCATCACACACCCCGAGGTCTCTATCGATCCTGCCGTCCCGATAACTGAGTGGGGCTTGAATGCTGTGGGCCGTAAGCGCGCTACTGAATTTGCATCCAGTGGAATCTTGTCCAACGTCACTCAGATATGGACCAGCGACGAGCGGAAGGCCCGCGAAACAGGCGAGATTCTTGCTGCACCACGAAAGCTATCCGTGAAATGCAATTTGGATCTTGGTGAGAATGACCGCAGCGCAACCGGTTACTTGCCGCTGAAAGATTTCGAAGCCGCGGCAGATGCTTTCTTTGCTCAGCCGGAAAGTAGCTATCGCGGTTGGGAACCAGCGATCGAAGCACAGATACGCATTCTTCGGACAGTCACTAAGATTATCCGGTCGCATAATGCCGGGGATCTTGCAATTGTAACGCACGGAGCAGTGGGCACACTGCTTTGGTGCGCACTCTCGAATTGTTCGATAGACCGCAAGCACGACCAACCCTCACAAGGCCATTTCTGGCAGGCAGATTTAGCTACGCTCAAGCCTGATTCATGTTGGGTCTCTTTGACGTAGGAGCTAAGCGTTCCAAGCGTTCTCTGCGATCTCACGCAACGTCTCGAACACATCTGGTGTCCCCACGATCACGCGCCCGCCGTCTCGGATCATCTCATCGGCGTCCTGATCCTCGACAACGCCACCCGCTTCCGAGACCAGCAATTGCCCAGCCAGACAATCCCATGCATTCATGTGCTCCTCCACGTAACCCAAAAGGCGCCCGGCAGCGACGTAAGCCAATGAAAGCGCTCCGCTGGCGTTTCTGTGAAACATCGCCCCGTGCTCGATCAGATCCTCGATAACAGGTAAGACATGATGGCTCTCAATCCGGTTCGAGTATCCCACAGCCACTGTTCCATCTTGCAACGGCACTCCTAACGCGACGCTTATCGGTGATCCGTTAAGTGTCGCAGTTTCTCCGCGAGTTGCGACAAAAGTTTCATCCACGTTTGGATCGTGGATCACACCAATTTCCGTTTGGCTCTCAGTGACACCAGCCAGAACAATAGTCCATGCAGGAATACCGTTCACGAAATTCGTGGTCCCATCAATAGGATCAATAACCCAGTCAAAGCCACTCTCTCCCGCTACCGCGCCATGCTCTTCACCGTATACGCCATCTTTGGGCCACGCCTCCGCGATTCTTTGACGAATGAAAGTCTCGACGTTCTTGTCCGCCTCGCTCACCCAGTCCTGAGCGCCTTTTTGATCAACAATAAGATTGACCCGATCTGCAAAGAACTTTTTGGCAAGTAGCCCAGCGTCCTCGCAGACTTCGGTGGCAAAGTCTCTGCGTTCTGAAAGTCGAGACATAGGTGCTCCTTTTTCGGTTGGAGAGTTGCTCAGCAGCATTGTAGGCCAAGCGAAGACTAGACAACCAGATAGTCTTTTCGTTTGCTTCAGGTGCCAATATTGGCACCACAAACCTTGAGTTCCGAGTGTCTACGATCTGCTCCGCGATCAATCTCCCGATCAATAGTTCTCTAATTTCTGTTTGCATTCGATGTAGAGCCGACTTGCGGTAGCGCAGCCAAAATCCTGAAACACCCACACTTTGAATGTCAGCTTACTTTCCGGCGCTCAAGTTGGTCTCTGCGCGCAACAAAGGTCGGCTCCCCATTCGAACCGCAGATCTGAAGTTTCCGCTTTGGGCTGGGAGCAGTCGTTAGACGGATTTCGCACCAAAGTCAGCTAAGGGCCGTCAGTTCTTGCAACTTCGTCGCCGGAAACTAACACGTTTGGCCCATCGACCCTATTGCTCTATGCGTTCTCCCGCTCATTTTCCTGATTATTTCCAAGGACAATTAAAAGGAGAAGCAGATGACCTACCTGACGATGACAGAAGCCAAGCTAGAAAGTGGAACAACCAAGAACCCGATATTGAAGGCGATCAAGAGGGGTTCCGTTCGCGCCTACAAAAATGACCTGGGACACTGGCAAATTGATCCGAGAACGTTTGCCGACTGGCTGGCATTCAGGGCACAGCCCTTTGAGTGTCACTCATCACCAAACGCCCATCATGTGGGATGCTGTCACGAAAGTTCGGTGAGATCCAGGATGAAGGCAAAAGTGGACCATTTATCCGCTATAGAGTGCAAAAACTGGGCTTACTTCCACTCGGCGCCATGTGATGCCCGGCAGGATGTCCTGAACGTAATCTTCGGGATACGGCAGCAAAGAGATCTACTGTCAGAGCTCCTAAATACATGAATGTTACGTATTTCTTCCAGGCTGTATTGAGAATGCCGGCAAGGAAGATTAGATTTAATCTATGAACAGCATTCTTGGCCCCTCCTCCAGCGTTATACGGGCTCTCTCACATCTGCCCTCTTGAGAGAAGCTGTTGAATGCTTGGCGACTGTTCCACATTCCGACAAGTAATATACCGCTGAATTTAGCCGCTCTCTCAAGCCAATAAACTTTGCCTTGACGAGATTAGAATGCGATTTACCGACAAAAAGCCACCCGCCAAACCCTCATCCAACGACACGCAAGCAAACGAAATCTGTCCGGTCGTGAGCGAGACCCTAGACGAATGGGCAAATGCTGGAAACCTTGCAAAGAGCCAACTTTTGAATTGGCTTTCAGCCCTAGAATTCAATGATCTTGCAGAGTTAAAGAGCGCCATTCTGGCTAGTTCCGAGCTTTGGGAACTGCAAGCGGCTTGCCTCAAGTCCGCTCGCAAAGAAGCACCCTGGGCTTTCGAGGAATCCGCCAAGTATCACGACGAATGGGCAAGTTTTCGGAGCGAGCCTGGTTCGAAGTACATGGCAAACTGGATTGCAGCATTCAATGATGTCGAAGCTTTCCGGAATGCGGGGAAGGCTTGCTTGAAATTTCTCCCGATTTCGGTGCTTCAATCGGCCATCACAGACCGCTCGCCAAAGAATGACGAAGAGGCCCTCATGATCGCAGCGGAGAAACTGCATCTGAGAGGTCTTGAGAGGGCTGCAAAGAAACGGAGGAAACAGGAAGCTAGGTATGCGCTGCAGCCCCTCTCAGAACTGCCCAAAACCATCGAGAGAGCAGCTAAAGAAGGTGGAGTGCTGGATGCCTTTCGTCCCAAACATTTCTACATCCTGACCAGGCAAAACTTGGAAAACCTCACAAGCTTGAAGACTCGGTTTCCCAACGCCGAAGCAGCAATTGGCTTGGTGTATGATCAGCTCTATCGGCACTGGCAGTTTGGAAATGATCGGTTGCAAATGCGGCCTATCATCCTCGCCGGCGAACCCGGCGTTGGAAAAACCAGATTGTGCCGTGAGATCGCAGAGGCCTTGAATATTGACGTGACTATCAGAAGCGTTGCGGGTCATGCTGACGCAAACATTTTTGGTGTAAGCGCCGGCTGGTCAACTGCAATGCCCAGTGTCATTACAAAGGCGGTTTGCAGTGCAGGAGCGCTCAACCCGCTCATCATGATCGACGAGTTGGACAAAGCGTTGCCAAGCCACAATGGAAGTGTTTGGGCAGAACTTCTCGGGCTCCTCGAAAATACAGAAGCTCAGACGTTCTACGAACGCTTTCTGGCCACAAACGTGAATGCGTCCCACATCTGTTGGCTGTTCACAGCAAACGACTTGAGCAAGCTTCCTCGACCATTGGTGAGCCGTTGTCTGGTCGTTCGTGTCGACGGTCCCAGCATTGAACAGGTTCCTAGTATCATTCAAAGCCTGAAAGCTGACTATGCGCAGGAACTGGGGATTGACGCGCGCATGTTTGGGATGACTCTGGATGACCATGACTGGTTGTTGAACACATGGCCCGAACATCAATCTATCCGCGTTCTTTCAGAACTTTTGAGAAATTTGATTGACAGATCTCAGACTCTAATTGCCTCGGTCTAAAAGGCAGAAAGTGTGTCGACACACATCCGTCGCAGATGGGGTAAATAAGGAACAGTCTGAGATATCCTGTGCGGGTCATCTACGAACAACCAACAGAGAAGGAGACCTGATTGACCGCTGGACATGCTGGTCAGTGGAATATGGCTGCGTAGACAGAAGCGAAGAACAAAACTTGAATATTTGTTGCCAAAATCTTGCCTCTTACGTGCGCGCAATCACGCTTTGTTCTGCTTGGTTTGCACTTTCTGCGGCATTCCCACAAAATTCAATCTCCCATCGTTTTTAGCCTTGTGGGCATGGTGAATAGGGTTGTATACGCGTCGACGGAGACGTGGCCGAGTGGTCGAAGGCGCTCCCCTGCTAAGGGAGTAGGCGGGAAACCGTCTCGAGGGTTCGAATCCCTTCGTCTCCGCCATTATCCAGCAAGAGCCTGCCTCTAAATCACTGTAAATAGTTGATTTTCAGCTGGATTGACTGACTCCCCGCTTGAGGCTGGATGTTTTTTGCTGCACATTTTGCTGCACAAATCTCTTCATGCTTGGAGGCTGTTGAACTGTGAATGTTAAACTCAGAGGCTCTATTTACTGTATCGTTAGGCGCGTTCCACGCCGTTTCGCCAGCGTCGAAGAACGAAAAACCGTCTGGATCAGCCTGAAAACCGATTCACTGAGTTTGGCAATGGAGAAAGCGCCATCTGTTTGGGCGAAGATGTTGGATAGCTGGGAAGCTCGCCTTGCCGGCGACACCGTAGAAGCTGAAAAGCAGTTTAGCGCAGCACAAAACTTGGCTAGATCGAGGGGGTTTCGGTACTTGGAAATGCCGAAGGTTGCTGAGCTTCCTCTCGAAGAATTGCTGAAACGAGTTGAGGCGATTCCAGTTGTGCAAGGCAGCCCAGACACGTTCGAAGCGAAGGCTCTGTTGGGCGCCGTTGCTGCACCGGAGATTTCGGTTTCCCAAGCGTTGGAAATGTATTGGTCCCTCGCCAGGGATAGGACACTAGGTAAAGACGCTGATCAGATTCGCAGGTGGAAGAACCCACGGAAGAAAGCGGTGAAGAATTTCATCGCGGTCGCCGGAGACGTGGCAATTTCCGAGATCACTCGGGATGATTTGTTGGATTTCCGGGAGATGTGGATTGAGCGAATTGAAATGGGCGAAGTTACACAGAACTCTGCTAACAAGGACTTCACGCACCTAGGTGATATTCTAAAAACAGTTAACGAAAAAAAGCGACTTAAGATTGATTTGCCTCTGTCTGGTCTGAGTTTGAAGGAACCAGAGAGGCGATCTCGACCATCATTCTCCGACGATTGGATTCGTAATCGTATTTTGTCTGAAGGTGCTTTGAGTGGATTAAACACCGAGGCGCGGTGCATTTTGTTGGGTATGATCAATACAGGGTATCGACCTAGCGAAGCCGCAAATCTGGACAGGGCTCGCATCCATCTTGAGGGTTCTGTTCCCTACATTGAAATCGCACCGGTCGGGCGACACTTGAAGAACAATGCCTCCAAGCGAACTATTCCTCTTGTTGGCGTTAGCCTTGAAGCGTTCCAAGAATGTCCGAACGGTTTTCCCAGCTACAAAGGCAAAGCGTCACTTTCTAACACAGTTAACAAGTATTTGAGATCCAATGGTCTGATGGAGTCCGATAGACATGTTATGTACTCACTCCGTCATGCATTTGAGGATCGAATGATCGCGGCTGAAGTTGATAACCGGATTAGACGCGATCTCTTCGGCCATGCTCTTCAAGAACAACGATATGGTGATGGTGCTTCGCTTGAGCACAAAGCCCGCATCCTTCAAGAAATTTCCTTCTTTTGAACAATGGCCAACGCCCTTTCCACCGGGCAGTTGGCAAGCTGTTCCTGCATCTGACAAAGTTCATGTTCAAGCCGCTCCATTATAGGAACATAAGTTGGGTCCTTGATCACAAGAAGCGCAGCCTTTTCGAGCGCGGACGTCACACGAGCGATTTCGCGAACTAACGTTCTTTCTGCCTTTCTTTTTTGAGGACCAAACTTTTGACCGTCGCGAGCTCTGTTGGTGTATTTATTAATTGCCTTGAGATCCGAAAAACTGCGGCTGGCAGGGAAACTATTTGCCTCGTGAAATTCTACATGCATCGGGCTATGCCTCTGTTTTTGTTTGCCCGATTTTTAAGATCTTTCGATTTATCTGACGTTAAAGAATTTGTGCGTTGGCTCCAAATCTGGACGCCCTAGAAAAGCGGGCGAAACTCAATCATGTGGCCGGTGCACCGTCAAAACCCGTCCGCTTTATGGCCGAAAAACACCTTTGTCACGTCTTCGATGATGTCCCAGACCACCCGGCTGCCATCACGCACAAAGAGACTGTCGCCCGGGCCCAACTCTTGAACCTCGCCACTGGTCAGGTTGGTCATCCGGCATCGACCGGACAGGATGGTCATCAGTTCATCGCCTTGCTCGGTGCATTCAAAAACGCCCTTGGTGCAGCGCCAGATGCCCGTGCGCGTCGTATGGCCTGGCCCGCCAGCATCCATGCGGCCTGATGCCTGCGGGGAGCCTTCTTTGATCTGATATCCGCTTGCGGGATTGTCGAAAGGCCAGTGCTCAAGAGGACCGACATCGTCGCCTAAAACATATTTGATCATTCTATTTTCTCCCGCAGGCTAACCGTTTGAGAACGGTCCTCTCGGCAACGATGGCGGTTTCTTTGGAGTCCTACAAGTTGAGAACGCGGAACTCTGAGATCTTCAGGAACCGCTCCAGTTTTTCCCGCACCTGACTTTCCGGGGCAAACACCAAGGCCTCTTTGCTTGGTGGCTTCTTGCCCGCCTCAACCGTTGGCCAGAACTCGATACGGAGAGGGAGGCTCTCACCGTCAAATCCCCCATATGGTTCTATACTACATGGATCTTTTGACAGAAGCTTCGCGCGGTTTTTGTCGGTGGCGGCAACTTGTCTGGACCGCCAGAACTCAGGCATGTACCGGTTGCAATCGGCCGGTGACTGGAAAATCAGCCCGTATTTCGCAATGGCCTTGTCAACCTTGCTGCCTCCCTTCTTGAAATCCAGCCATTCTACGATCCTACCTACGGTTACGTTCGCCACCACGGGTGACATCAAGAAGACCTCCTTTGGCTGGGTATTGTGGATTAGTCTGACACGATCCATTGCCTGCTCGATCTCGGCTTCGCGTATCTGTTGCAGAATGCGGTCTCCCCAAGGGTCACGATGTGCAAATACATCTATTGAATGGCTGCCTTTTTTCACTCTGATGCCGCGGCGTTGCTTGACGTAGTCACCCGGCTGGAATTCTTCTCCCGCTGCGGAGGCATAGGCTCTGGCAATGCGTTCGACATCCAAATGCCCAGGTTGTTCGCGACCAATGACGATAGCCTGGTTAAACGCTTCCCACTTGTTCTGACCCCTGAGCTTGCCGAAGTGGCCAGCCCGTCCGGGGCGGTCAAAATCCAAGGAAGCAATCACGTCTTTTGTCCCGAACACAGCGGCACTCGGGTATCGCGCAACCACGCCATTTACAAAGTCACGCAGTGTATCGTTTTGCGTTCTAATACTTCCGTAAGTGCGCTGTTTCTCCTGTGCTTTCAGGCTCAACCTGCGCTTGGAAAAATTGCAGCCCAAAATTTGCATGACCTTTGCGTTTCGTTCCACCGGGTAGTGATGCGTTTCCAAATCCGAGCCGAACAGCAGACGAGACAGATCAGCATTTGCTGTGCCATCCAGATACAAAAACGGGCGTCCGGTGATATTTTTCAGATTGCGCAGGCGAACCGCAGTATAGCCTGCCTGATGCTGCGCCGGACGCGCTCTTTCGACATCAGCAAACACGGCACTTGAGGTGGCCAAACCGCTTTCCATATCGGCCAGCAGGCATTCGCATAGCATCTGAAGACGCCTTGCGTGGCTGGCCTTGCTACTATTAAGGCGACTGCCGATGACACCAAGCTGGGCCTCACCGATGGTGTCATCCTTGCATGCGAAAAGAGGCCTTAGAGCCCGGTTCGTATTGCCAGTTTTTAGCTCCTCCAGATGCCTGATGGCGGTTCGCAACAGCTCAGGTGAGACGCCCAGATCGCGCAGTCGCTCCATTTGAACACCCGCTCCGGTTCCAGCCACAGCCAGCAGGGCTGACTTCACTGGAGAAATCGCCTGATCTTGCAGGACGATGGCATCCCCGATTTCAACGCCTCGTTGGTTTTGGTTTTTAGCAGGCGGCAGAAGAGTTTCAGTCAGCTCAATGAGCGACACATGGGCTTCTTCCTTCCCAAAATCGCGCGGCCGCTCATCAAAAACGGTAAGATCTGGCAAAGTTTCTGCTGGCAAAGGAAGATGACCGTATTCATGCGGGGCAAAGATCACCAAGCCAGCTTTGGTCTTCAGCTGTGCTTTGATGTCAGCTTCCTGACGGAGATAGCCACAATCCATCTGAAAAGGGCATTTCTTGCAGAGGGTGGATCGGATCGAAAAGCCAAGCTCCGACAACTTCCTCGCCGTTGGATAGATCCGGCACATTTTGACGGTGTCATTGTCGGCCTCTGGATCGGGTCGATTGCGCCCCTTGAGGGAAATGGCTGGCGGAGCCGATGCGGGTGCATTTCTCTTATAGTCATTGAAGGCTTCTTCTACCTTCTCGTGATCTGGCAAAAGCATCAATGACACCAAGCCTTCAGTGCTGTGTAGAAAGCCAGGCCGCCTATTGCGGCCAACTAGGGCAGCGGTTTTGCCAACCCCCTGCGCCCCGGAAAGCAAAACACGGGGTGGACTATCTTTGCCTTGCGAAGGGTTGCCTGGGCTTTGCTTGCGAAGAAATGCCAAAGCTTCGTTTCCCCAGACCTCAATAGTCTTGGCATGCATTGCGATGGCTTGGTCTTTTGGGATCGCGCTATGCGGATAATAGGGGGCGGGTTCCTCCGCATCTGAGGCCCCACCTATTGGACGCGCCAGGCCATCCCGAAGCCCGTTTCTTACGGCTTCCTCATATCGGTCGTGCCCGGTTTGGTGGGCGGCCTTCAGAAGCCTTTCAAGCGCTTCGGCTTCACAGATTTCGCCAGCACTGACAAACCCTCCGATGAGTTGGGATTCATTATAGATGGATGTGTTCCGATCCGTTCCTCTGGCAAGCTTGGCACAGGATTTCGAAAGCTGCGCTTCGCCTGTCTTGGTAGTGATTGTCTTTGCTGAAGAAGAATTGGCCTTCGAAGGCAAGGATTTGGAAGGCTTTCCATTCCTTGTCTGGCGTTTGCTTCTCTTCACTTCTTTTGGAAACGCTATCGAACTCGTGTCCAGTCTTTCTTGCTCTTTCCTTATGATCCCAATCCTTGGCGTTCCTTCCAATGGATCGGGAACCCCGTCAAATACCGGGGCTGCGATGTAGTTTGGCTGTGCAATCCGAGCCAGACTTTCGTCGCTGCCAACCTGTTCAAAAAGGTGGTGCCGCTCATGTGCAAGGAGGGGGCGATCTGCAAGGCAGTAGAAATGGAATTTGGCCAGATGGTCTTTGCCGGCAGTCGCAGCACTCGAGGATGCTTGCCAGACAACCGAGAGATCCTTGAGCGCAGGCAATCCATGGCAGATATTGCGCCAGGTCCATTCGGCCAGGGCCTGCGGATCTCCCCAGTCCAGGTGATCTGGGCGTTCAACATCATCGATGTCGAAATGTAGCCAGGAGCAGCCAAGGTCTTCGAGAGTTGGATTCGCGCCATTTCGTGGTTTGGCCAAACGGCGGATTTTTTTGTGATGGCGGACCTCTTCCTTCACAGATCCAGACACCGCAACCTTTTGCACTGATTGAGAGAGTTCGGAGATTAGGGCAAGAAGGTCTTCAAAATCCGAAACTTCTCGCTCTTCAAATGTGAAGTTTCGTGCCCGGCTCGAGTTGTCTACGCCACCTTCATGAAATCGTTTTGTTTGAATACGTCCTGGCCGGGCTTCCAATATTGTGAATTTGGCAGGCTGGTATTCTTCGGAATGTGTTTTCTGTTTCAAATTGACTGCTCTTGGATCCGCAGGACGGAAAGCGATCAAAATGAATTGGTGCTGAAATAGGTCTTTCGTTGGTCACTGCACATTCTCCGGCCCGGCGGCTCTTGCTGTTGGCCGGCGGGATTGCCGGCACGCGCACACTCGGACATCTGGGTTTCGCCAGAATTAAAGCTGGGAGGTTTCCTGGGACCGGCTGAAATTCGGGCGGATTCAGAGCGAAGGAACTGGATTTCTAGGATCAAAGGTTAACGAAAGATTAAGAAATGGGTTTTGGGAGAGGGACATACCCTGACTTACCCCCCCCTATTTCCGTTAAACAGAAATAGGGGGGGTAAGTCCCCAGCCGTTCACTTAAGTTGTGCCCCCGACGCCTCGTTGGGGGTGTCATTTTGTGGTCAACTTCAGAAAGCTACAAAATGTTGTGGATTCGACGAGGAATTGCTTTTCTGCCGGTTGCCACGAGAGCAATAGATACTTCGCGATTGTGAAAGGTCAGATTCCTTGGTGCGCTGCGATCACAGTTGTCCAGGAAGCCCACAGTTCCCTGCGGGCTTTCAGAACTTTTTTATCCAACGATTTGAAAATTAGTCAATTTTCGCAACATCGTCGGGTTTCCAAGTTTGGTCGAAGAACTCGATACCCGTTCCAAACAGTCGCACAGCTGTCAGGAAGTTTCTTCCCTCAACGGTCTTGATGAAATTGGACTCAGGAGCGCCGTCTGGCAGCGTCGGACCGAAGTAGAGATCAACCGAACCATCATCATTCTTCTCGTAATCGTTGAATTGATTGATAGACGGCATGAACTGGTCAGTTTCCGGCATCGTCCCATCGGTTACGTTGTAGAGCGTTACTGCCCAGAACAGCTTCGCCGGAATACCCGCCGGCAGATGTAGCTTGTAGTGGTGGCTACCATTCAAGAATTCGCCGTCCGCGTCTCTGGCAGTAACCGGATATTTTGCACCACCATTGATAACGCGTTTAACCATTGCTGGTGACGTGCTGTATGCAAATTGCATAAAGGCAGCCCTTTGGTCGATGTCGAGGTAGCCGTCCTGCATAAACTCGGCGGTAGCTCCAGACCAAACGCGTTCATACTGTCTGTCATAGTAATAGAAGTTACGGCCATCCGGTCGACCGACCTGCCTGGAGGCAAAGATCATCTTTGGTGCAACTTCCATCGCCTTGTTCAAGGATTCCATTTGCTTGGCAGTTGGATTAAATGGCTCACCCTTCTTGATGCCGAGGGAAGCCAAAACACCGCGAGTAGCCGGCGGAATGGCCGAGTAAGGCTCATGGTCCACGAACTCTTTCATTTTCGTCCAAAAGTCGAAATCGGTTTCATACATCATGTTGAGGCGCTTGCCCGAGGCGTTCGGGAACTCCATTGCCGGAATATCCTTCTCCACTTCCCAAAGTGGGTAAATACGAATTTGTTCCGCCGTCGCGACCGCCTCGGAGGGATCTGGACCACCATCACCCTGCTTCATGATTGTGCGAAAGAAGATAAACACGTTGTATGTCGGAGACTCGAACGTGTAATACCCGCCATTCGGAACCGGGCCATCGTAGTTGGGTGGAAGAAGGAGATACAGTCCGCCTTTTCCGCCATCTGGACCAGCGGCGCCTACGTCCGTCAACGTTACTTGGAAGAAATCTGTGAGCATGCTCACTGTATTGGGTGGAGCCGCAACAACCAATGGGCCGGTTTCTTTGAGATCTGCGTAACCCATTGAATAAATAACGTCAGCGTTAGGTGTCGGAACCCATGCGCGGGAGTCCATTCTTTCTTTCCAGATCGGAATGACGTTGTAGCCCGCTCCAAACACTGCCTCAGACCCATCGCGCAGGCCAATGGTGTTCATTGCCGGTAACATGTCGTAGTAGGCCTGAATCGCTCTATGATAGTAGAGTTCGTCTACCAATTTCTGCGCCTCAGACTCCTCAAGCCAGTTGCCATTGTTGATTTGCTGCATCAATGGCGGAAGCTCCGTTGAGACAGTGTCCTCATTTGCATGGGCCTTGGAGGCGCTGGCGCCCGCCGCAATGAGGCTGAGGGCAATTGCCGCCGATAAATGATTGGTAAGAAGTTTCATGTATCTCTCCTAAAAAATTTGATCGGAATTCTTGTGGCTGAAGGCGCCGCTGCGCAACCATCAGACTACTCGACAATGGTGGCCTCTTTGGCTGTCAAAATCACGCATCATTCTTATCCAAAATCTGCAAACATCTCTTGAGACTGGGTTTTTGAGACTAAACTTCCGTCTAATTGCGATGCAGTGTTTCCGATGGCAGGCAGCCGAACAGCCGCTTGTATTGGTTCGTGAAATGCCCTTGATGGTGAAAGCCGTAAGTCGCGGCCACGCTGCCTATTGTAGCCCCATTCGAGATCGCGCCTTGCAGTTCGCGATGCACTCTATTGAGCCTCATGCGTCGCAGCCAGGTCGCAGCTGAAAGGCCCGTGACATCTTTGAATGCATAGTGAAGTGTCCTAAGGCTGACACCATAATGAGCGCAAAGAGTGGTCAATCCTATGTTTCCGGTCACGTCGGATAGAACCAGATCTGTTGCGTCCCCCACCAGTCTGGCCAGTCTGGAAACCCGGTGTTCCTTTAGGCCGCCGCCATTTGACTTCACCAGCTCCCAAAGGAACAACTTGATAAACTGATCGGAGAGACGCTTAAGAGCGGCTCTGTCGTCGGAAAAATCTGAGATAGCCCGGTCAATGAGCGATTGTCCCTGATGGCGTAAAGAAGCTGCACCTGCCGTCGAAAGGGTTGAGGCCCCATGCAAGTTGCCACTGATTTCGCCTTTCCCAGATAGCGCCGATGAAATCCGGAACACGTCGTTTTCAGGAACTCCGAGCACCAGCGCGTCGTAGAAATTGGAGGAAATCAGATCGCCGGCCTTGTTTGGTGCTTGCATGAGAACTGTGTCCACGCCCGCTTTCTGGCCGATCCAGTTTGCATCTCCTTGCTGATCGAACGGCAAAGCAAAGGCAAAAGCCCCAGCTGGGGCTGTTCCACGGTAGCGAATTTTTTGTCCCCATCGAATTCTGAGGATCTGGGACTCATTAACCTGCGCCAGCTTGAGGCCACCCTCGAATTGACCGCCCGACAACTGGTCATACTCCTGATCCCAGTTGACGACTGCGTCGCTTAGCTCTTCAAAGCTTTGCGTTTTAAGGCTGAACGACTCAACTATATCATCGTGGCTTTGCATCCATCGAATCCCAACAACGATACCTAACTGACGCAAGGCTACTCAGATGTCGCTTCGACTCCAAAAGGGTTATTCTTTGACGCCCTTCGGCAAAGACACGCTCTCATGCGAAAGGTGTCCGTCGTCAGGGATATTGGGACAGATTTCTGCCTGAGCTAAGAGAGGATCTGGCGCATCTGGTTGTTTTGATTATGCGGCGGATTTGCGGTGAAGCAAGCGCCGGGTTTCGATTGTCTTCCGTTTGATCCTTTCTCGTTGTTTCAGAATGGTGTGGCCGCGCCCGAAGTAGACATCAGCGGGCGTGAGGTTTTGCAGGCTCTCGTGATAGCGCCGGTGGTTATAGTGATCGACAAAGGCATCGATCTGCTGCTGAAGGTCGCCGGGCAGATAGTAGTTCTCCAATAAGATGCGGTTCTTGAGAGTCTGGTGCCAGCGCTCGATCTTGCCTTGGGTCTGTGGGTGATATGGCGCGCCTCGAACATGATCCATTTTCTGATCTTCCAGCCATTCGGCAAGCTCACCAGAGATGTAGCTGGACCCGTTGTCGCTGAGCAGGCGCGGTTTGTGCAGCACGGTTGCCTGATCACAGCCCGACGCCTGTAGTGCCAGGTCCAGCGTGTCGGTCACATCCTCGGTCTTCATCGTCGTGCAAAGCTTCCAGGCGATGATGTAACGGCTGTGATCGTCCAGGATCGTACTGAGATAGAACCATCCCCAGCCGATCACCTTCAGATAGGTGAAATCGGTCTGCCAGAGCTGGTTCGGCCGTGTCGTCTTGTCGTGGAACTCATCTGCTGCTGACAGAACCACATAGGCCGGGCTGGTGATCAGGTCGTAAGACTTAAGGATGCGATAGACCGAAGCCTCTGACACAAAGTACTTTTCCGTGTCGGTGAATTGCACGGCCAGTTCGCGCGGCGACAGATCGCTTTCCTTCAGAGCCAGGTCCTTGATCTTCTCACGCATCGGCTGCGGAATGCGGTTCCAGACCCGTGATTGCTTGGGACTACGATCCTCAAGCGCCTCAGGACCACCCGACAGATACCGGTCATACCAGCGATAGAAGGTGGTCTTCGGGATGCTCAGCTTTTCCAGAGTGCGCTTGGTCGGGAGATGCGAACCTTCGACGAGGCGGATGATCTCCAGTTTTTCGGATGCGGGATACCTCATTCGTCGTCGCCCCCATCCGCGATCATGCTTTTTTTGAGCAACCGCAGTTCAAGAGCCTGTTCGGCAACCACTTCTTTCAGATCGCGGGCCTCACGGCGCAGATCTTTGACCTCGGTCGATGTCGCTACACGGGCCGTGTCGCC
Source organism: Ruegeria sp. AA6 (assembly GCF_056542865.1). Classification (NCBI taxonomy): domain Bacteria; kingdom Pseudomonadati; phylum Pseudomonadota; class Alphaproteobacteria; order Rhodobacterales; family Roseobacteraceae; genus Ruegeria; species Ruegeria sp. AA6. The sequence goes on along the minus strand of NZ_JBQGAN010000014.1, from coordinate 65,369 downwards.
TGCCAGACGTTTCTTGCCGGCTTCAAGGAACTCCTTGGACCAACTGTAGTAGAGGCTCTGGGCAATGCCTTCACGGCGGCACAGCTCTGAAATACTGTCTTCGCCCTTCAGGCCGTCCAGCACGATCCTGATCTTCTCTTCTGCTGAATATTGCTTACGCGTCGCGCGGCGGATGTCTTTTACGACCTTCTCACCGTGGCTCTGCTTGGTTCCGGGTTTCTTTCTCATCTCCACTCCTTGGCGGTTACGATGAGCCAGAAACCCTCTCTTATCAAATCGACCTAAACTGTCCCATTGGTGCTGACGTCAGACAATTTGCTGGCCCTGTACCCCGAAGTCAGTGTCTTTCTGATCGGCATCGTTGCTGGTGTGCTATTGGTCAGTGAAGGCGCGGGCTACGTGAGATACGCATATGGCCTTAAGAACGACATTTCCATGTCCCTGTGAAACGAGGTCATGCCAATTCTATTCTGATCACGCTACCAATCGGGTGCAAAGCGAAATCGCACAGCAATACTTGTCCCAACGCGCGGGGCGTAGCCTGACAATAAAATTGGCTTACTGGTCCATTTCAAACCCAAACTAGGCGACTCACAACGAAAGCGGACTGTCTCAGCTACAAAGAAAAACCAATTACCGAACCTTATGCAACCGTAGTAACCGGAGGCGTACAATGAAGCTGCTCGAAAAGCCAAGCTGACGATATCCAGATCCGAACTAGAAACTGAAACCAAAGAAGTTCAGCGGTAGTTTGAACAGAAATCAGAAAACGAAAACTGATCGTTCGGTAAACTCCAAACTAACCTGTCAGAGCGTCGTGGCTGTGCAGGTTTATCGTCTGCGTCGGATAGGCAAGCTCTGTATTTGCCGCCTGTACTGCCTCAAGGATCTTGAGCGACAGACGCTCATTCACCTGAAGGAAATTGTCATAATCAGGGTTGATTGTCCAAGCATAGAAAATCAGCGTTACGGCGCTGTCCGATAGTCCTTCGACATAGACATGTTGCGGAGCATCCTCTGACAACTCAAAATCTCCACTGGTCGTCAGGTGCTCCCGCAACGCATTCCGAACTTGCACGACCTGAGCCTCGGTGCTGCTCAATACCAAAGGTATGGAAAGCATGACCCGCCGATGGTGGCGATGCGAGAAATTGAGAACAACCGCATTGGACAACTCGGAATTCGGGACATAGCGGGGAATCTGATCGAACCCCCGGATAAGGGTGGAACGCAGGTCGATGGCCTCGACCGTGCCGACGAAAGATCCGTCGATCTGGATTGCGTCCCCGACTGCAAAGCGCTTCTCGCTCATGTTGTTCATACCTGCGACAAGGTTGCGGATCAGGTCCTGCGTCGCAATGGCCAGCCCGGCCCCCAACACACCAACCCCGGTCAACGCGGCACTGATGTCGACCTGCCAGACTTCCAGAAGGGAGGTGATACCAAACAGAAGGATGCCAAAACGGGCAACGCGCTCCATCCACCCGGTTTCCATTCGGACGTCCGAAAAGCGGTCGCTTTGAAGCAGGGATACAAAAGGTCCACTTAGGTTGTACCAACCGGAAAACACAGCAATCACGGCCACCGAAGCCAGAATTCGCCTGAACAGATCGACGGGCATTCTGGGAAAGTTCAAAACCTCCATAACCCCAAAGACGGCAAAGGTCACAAGGAGAACCGATGTCGTTCGTGTCAATTCCTGCACAACACTGTCCGAGATATCGATGGACAACCGCTTTAGTAAGGCCGAAATCAGCGCCATGATCCAGCGGGACAAAGACTTCCGACAGAGGACGACAACCACAAGGAAGACCACCAAGGCAACGACAACGCTCAGGTCCAAGCCGTCCAGCCAGTGATCAAACCGGTCGCGCACTTCGACAAAAGTGTCCATTGACGGGATATCACTTTCTTCCACCTGGGAAACCACCTTCCTTCATTGACCTGGGCAGTAAGTAAGCCCAAACCAGAGCTTGTTTCGTTCTCAAAAATAGCATCCAAAACTCTTTACGAATACTACAGTTCTTTCCGGAGAACCTGATTAACACTTTCGGTAAAACCGAAATGGGTACACGGACCAAAAAAATGTCCTCGCAAAAGCTCCGAGAATTGGCAGAATTCCCTCACTGTTGCATACTCAAACTCAATTGATTTTTCCGCGCCGAACGTCCAACCCTCAAACCTTGCGGTCAGTTGGCGCAAGCTGAAGAGGGCCCAATTGTGTCTACAATTCTGATCCTGTTGCTGATCCTCCTGGAGGCCACTGCCATCTGGTTCGCTTGGCGGGCGATCTCATCGGCCCGAACGTCTCAAGGCGCCGTAGGTTGGGTTGTTTTCCTAGTTACCGCCCCATATCTGGGCGTTCCGCTGTATCTGTTTCTGGGTCATCACAAGTTCAGTAAATACCTGACCGGGCGCCGAAACAGCGAAGAGGTGATCGAGGGCATCAAGACTTTTCGCGAAGCCCATGCACCTGAGGTTCCCACCGAGTTTCCTTCCGAGGCATTGGAAAGAATTTCGGAACTCCCTGTAGTGCGTGGCAACAACATGCGCATTCTGATTGACGGGAACGAGACATTCGATGCGATCTTTGAGGCCATTGACGCTGCGCAGAACTATATTCTGGTTCAATTCTACATCGTGCACGATGACGAACTGGGGCGGGTTTTGCGGGACCGCCTGATCGCCGCTGCAAAACGCTCGGTCACGGTTCTGTTCATGTGCGATCCGGTCGGCAGCATCAAATTGCCTAACACCTATCTCAACGAGCTTCGTGCGGGCGGCGTTCGCGTGGTGGATCCCAGTCAGATGCGGGGGCCGAAAAACCGGTTTCAACTCAATTTCCGCAATCACCGCAAGACTGTGGTCGTGGACGGAACGGTCGGATTTACTGGTGGGTTGAATGTTGGAGACGAATACATGGGGCGAGACCCGAAGTTCGGTGACTGGCGCGATACGCATGTGGAACTTCGCGGTCCGGTCGTTTCGCAGTTACAACTTGTTTTTGTGGAAGACTGGCACTGGGCAACCGAAGAAATCCTGATTCCGGACATGAACTGGGAGGCAGGTCACATGGATGAAAACATGTCCGGCTTGATCGTGCCAACCGGCCCCGGGGACGAAATGGAAACCGGCGCCCTTTTCTTTTTCACGGCCATCGCAAATGCAAAGAAACGGATCTGGATCGCCTCGCCGTATTTTGTACCCGATGCCGATGTGCTCACAGTCTTGAAGCACGCCGCTCTGCAAGGGGTTGATGTACGCATTCTGGTTCCGGAGGTCATCGACCACAAAATCCCTTGGCTAACGGCCTTCGCCTATTTCGACGAAATTCGGCAGGCTGGTGTGCAAGTCTGGAGATACCAATCAGGCTTCATGCATCAGAAGGCTCTGGTCGTGGATGACACCCTTGCCGCGATTGGCACCACGAATATGGATAACCGCTCTTTCCGCTTGAATTTCGAGGCGATGGCCGTTTTCTTCGACAGCCGTGCTGCCAATGCGACCGCCTCCATGTTGGAAAAGGACTTTGAAAGGTCGTTGGTTCTGAACAAAACACTGGCGGAACAACCCCGGCACATCCGCGTCGGTGCCCCGATTGCAAGGTTGTTCTCACCGGTGCTTTGACGGTCAGTAAAAGGCGTCAGGTAGCGCGAATTTCAGCCTTCGAGGCAGAACCGAGATTTCGAATGTTGTATCCACCATCGGTTCCCCATCAAGATTCAAATGAAACGGCTTTTCGGTTTCCAGAACCGCCTGCTTGAAACGACTGCGCTGAACAAGTCCTGCAATCGGGTCGGTCAAGTCCGGCAAGCGTCCGAAAGGCAGTTTTTCCGGAAGCAGCCCATCGGTTGTCAAAACCCCCAGATCGAGCAACCCGTCGAACATGTCAGCTTCAGGTGTGACCTCAAACCCGCCTCCGGCGTAACGGTTGTTGCCTATGACGAGGGCGGAAATGGACGCCGAATGCGGCTCTGACCCATCTAGAGAAATCCGGGCCTGCGTGGGCTTCAGTTCCGAAAGCCGCGCCAGACCAGTCAAAGTATAGGCCAAACCGCCCAGATGTTTCTTGACCTCCTTAGGGGTCGTCGCGGTGATCATCGCCCCAAAGCCGCCACTGGCGACGTTCACGAAAGGGCGACCGTTGATCAGCCCGACATCAATCGGCCTTGCCTCACCCGTTGTCGCTCGCTTTAGCGATGTAGTGAGATCCAATCCATCATCACCGTAAGATCTGGCAAAGTCGTTGGCGGTGCCAAGGGGGATAAGCCCCATCGTTACGTCCGGCCCCGCATCACACCGCAGCAGGGCACTAGTCACAGCGTTGAGCGTCCCGTCTCCCCCTCCTGCAACAAAGTGAGTCGCCCCTTTAGCCAATCGCTTGCGGATCAACTTGCGCAACTGTTTGCCTGACCATGGGATAGTGACCTCGATGCCGAGTTCCTTTTCCAGAGGCCGGACCGCCGCTCTGACGTCAGGGCGGGCGGCAGATTTCCGGTTAAGAATGAGCAGCGAGCTACAAACCATTTTATCCAATCTCCGCTTAAGTCTTGAGGTTCTTGATCACAGCTTTGGCAACCGATCCCGCCAGCCCCGGAGCAAATGTCCCGAGTGGGTCCCGCGCCATCTTCTTGAGCGCATCCGCGGCAGACCTGGCTTCTTCTGCTGCAACGCGCAATTCGGCTTCGATGTCCTCCAGCGCCATGTCGCGAACCTCGGCCACAGGGGCGGTCTCCTCAGCAACCTTCGAGTTGTTGGCAAGCGCTACCAAAAGAACGGCAAGCGCCAAGTTAACTAGTGCGACTATCAGTGCTGCCGCTGGCCGAGAAATCATGTCAGACAAGGCAAAGAACGCTGCAACATTGAGCATGATCAAACCCACCCCGGCGGCAATGCCCGCCGCTGCCATCAAGCCGGTCTGCCGTCGGAGCACCGCAAGATGACGCTGTGCAATAAGGCGCTCGGAGCGCAGGACGATTGAGATGTTTCTTGAAATTCGGTTCATATCCCGTCTCCTATCTTGAGCGACCGATCAAATAACCCAGAGCAAACACTCCAAGCGCAAGCAGTATCGTCTTTTTGTGCGGAACGTCGTCGAACTCGGCCAAGAGATCGGCGATGTCCTTTTCCAAGTTTGGGGGTTCGGCCGCTTCTTCCTTGGCTTCGGTTGCCACGGCTTCCGATTCAGGGGCCGCAACCAACTCTGGTCGCTCAGCCAGTTGCTGACGCAATGCTGCAAGTTCCATCTCAAGCTCGGCTTTAGTAGCCATTATGACTTATCCTCCAACGCTGACTTAACGATTGACTAAGGACACATTCCACAACCCGCCAGGTCCAAATTGTTCGAACCACCCAGAAAGGCAAAAAAGTCTTCTTGCGCAAAAATTGTCCCCGCGGACACGCTGAATATGCAACGCCAAATAGTGTCCCGGATCAAGTGAGATGGCTATTCGGTTCGTGTAATGGAAAACTTGGTTGGTATCCTGTCCACTGGGTCCATATTGTCCTTTGGAAAGCTCCTGAGCCAGACCCATGGTCTGCCAATCACAAACCTGTTGAGGATGTTCAGTCGAAATTTCTGAAAATTGGCGCAACACGGAGATGTAAAAACCACCTTGTCTGGGGCTCCTCCATCGCGCTGCTCTGGACTATTCTGAACTTGTTGAAGACGCAGAAAAAAGCTTTGCTTTGTCCGGTCAGACGATCAACGTAGACACAGCATCTGAAATTTTTTCGTTGATACGGACCTAAGGGTGCCCGACGAGACAGCGTGATCCAGCACAGGGATAGGCCGAATAGATCCCATGAAACGCATTCTGCATCTGATGGTTTCGACAGCCGTTCGCTTTGACCGCAACGATGGGTGGGCGCACAGCAGTCATATTGCTCTGTCAATGCTGCTGGCCTTGTTCCCATTCTGTATTTTTGCACTTTCGCTCGCAGGGCAGCTCCACGCCGACATCAGCACGCAGGAATTGGCAGATTTCGTACTTGGAGCTTGGCCTGACGACCTGGCGGAACCAATTGAGCGCGAGATTTTGGCCGTTCTGGAAGCAAGCGATACGACCAAAATTACCTTTGGCGCTGTCCTCGCCGTTTTCTTTGCTTCGAACGGTATTGACGCCATTCGTAAAGCGGTCTCAGGCGCATACTACGAAACAGATACCAGACCGATGTGGTACACACGCCTGATCTGCATCCTATTTGTACTTTTTGCAGCTTTCGTTCTTAGCCTTGGGGGTCTTTTGACCGTCGCACTACCAGCTTCTTTCAGCTTTGTAGAAGAGTCAGCACCCGAACTGTATTCGGCGTTGTTTTCGAGCGAAATCCTCAGAGGAACAATCGCAGTTATGTTTCTAACCTTGCTAGTCACGGCTAGCCACATTTGGCTTCCGCAAACTCACAGACCTTTGAGACGCGTGTTCCCTGGGGTCTTTGTGACCCTCGTATTGTGGGGGAATTGTGGCTGGGGGTTCTCAATCTACATTCGTGATATATCAACTTACAGCGCAACATATGCGGGGCTTTCCGGCATCATGGCGACTATCGTGTTTTTGTATCTTATGGCGGCCGTGTTCATTTTGGGCGCTGAATTTAATGCCCAGAATGCCGAAACGGAAAGCTCCATCTGACATTTCGACCTATTCGAGTCCCGCCTGGACAACACGCTTGCAGTGATCTCTAGCACGTTTTTCACGCCACGCAGCGTTTCTATCGTCACTTTAGCTTTGAACTGATCCGTCAAACTCCGGGGCTTCGTCAATTTCGTATCTTTCCAATGTGGTCCGATACAATTTCGCCAGCCGTCTGATTTTCACAGACCACTTATGACGGTTCAAAGCAGTTCTCTTTTTTAAGTTTGGAGGATCAAAGAAACTGCATGTTTAGGGCGAAATAGACCTGCATCTTTGGTTGGCCAGCGCCCTTGTCGCGAACCGACCATTGCGGTTCTACAAACAGGTTGAAGACGGTCTTGTCACGCTTGACGACTTTGCCCAAGCGAATGCCCAGGGGAACAGAGTAGTTGTTGTTGCGGAAGTTGTATGTCCAGATAGGCGCACCGCCCGTGTACCAGCCGTTGCCCAACTGGTAGAAGGCAAAAGGCTGGAAGGCGCCCAAGCTGACACGGGGCCCGCCTTTTGTATCGCCAACCCCTCCACGCCAGGTCAGCAGGTATCCGTACTGGAACTTGGGCGATGTGGCATTGAAATAGACATTGGCGATGCCCAGCTGCCATTGATCCGATCCCAGCCGATTGTCGGTCGCCGTTGGCGCGACAACCTGCGGTCCTACCGCAAAACTGATTGCCGGGTTGCCGGTATCTATCTGGTAGGCGGCAAAAATGTCAAAATCACCGATCCCATTGACGGTCGATCCCCCGGTGCCGACCGGGAAGCTGTTGTACGGCAGCGAGGCGCGGATCAGCCATTTGGAATTCCCCCATTGCACGGGTTTGGCATAGCGCAATACAAACTGGTTTCCCGATTGGTTTCCCGGCCCGGTGAACTCGTCGATGTAGTAGTTCTGAATGTTGAACGCCGTTATGTCGGCCAGCGGGTTGTTTGCCTGTGCTTCTGCGTTCTGCGCAGCGGCTTCTTCCGAGTGCAGAGCTAATGCAGTCAGAGTGGCAAGAACCAACACCCTGAAAATTGAAAAATACCTAGAAGAAGTCATATACCAATTCCTTTCCAACAGGGTACAAACGCCGCCGTTTTAGTGCTGTGGGTTTGATTTACCTAAAGTCCGTCATATTCGGCGGCGACGGATTGGGGTGATCCTTCAGCGTGGCGAGATAGGTGTTGATGATTTGCAGATAAGGCGCCATCGCCCAGCCTGCGCCGGCATGAGCTAAGTTCACTCGTTCCTTTGGGTCCGCTTCGATGTTAAAAATCTGCGGGAAGCCGGCGGTATCGGTGATCGCACCCATGTAGCCGCCTACAGCCGGGTTGGTTTCGGTAACCCCGACTTCGAACGGATAAAAACGGAATTGCCTCCAGCGAACGGCGGCGATGCGGTCGCCGATGAAGGTGATAAGACTTTCGCGGGCCGATGTGTCCGAGTTACCAAGCAAGAAATCAGATTGGTCCACTCCGTCAATGGGGCGGTCGGTTGGGATATCTGCGCCAATCAAGTTGGCAAGTGTCGGGAAAAAGTCGTGAATGGCAAACATCTCGTTGCTGACCCTTGGTTCGACTGCTCCCGGCCACCGGATCATGCCCGCCGTGCGGATTGAGCCTTCGTAGGCGTCCCCCAATTCCCCTCTGAATGGCCCGTTGTCGCCCTGATGCACTTCGTCCAAAGACGTTGCGGTCACCGTCGCACCATTGTCCGAAATCCAGATTACCATTGTGTTGTCGCGGATGCCCGCCTGATCGATAGCAGCCAGAACCTCGCCGGTGCGAATGTCCAATTCCATAACCGAGTCGCCGTATTTGCCAGCGCCAGACATGCCCATGAATTCGTCGGTTGTGTCATTAGGGAAGTGTGGCCGGGTCCACCCGATCATCAGGAAGAATGGGGCCTCCGCCTTGGCTTGCTCCGTGATGTAGGCGGCAGCCGTAGTGGCAATGTCACCTTCGATCTGTTTGCGGTATTCGAAATCATAGGGCCGCACAAAGGAGGTTTCGCCCGGCCCCCTGGCCTCGATGATCTTCGCACCGTATGCCTCTGCTTCGGCATCCGACATACCAAGCGCCTTGATATTTGTGCTGTAGGCGGAACTGTCGCTCGTGCCGGAAAATCCCACCAGCCATTGATCAAAACCCTGGTTCTGTGGCTGGCTGACAGCCTGCGGACCCAAGTGCCATTTGCCGACATAGGTCGTGTCATAGCCGACTGATTTGAACAACTCACCCAAGGTGACGTCATCTTCCTGCAACCCGCCACCGGCCCCGGGCGCGATCACCAGGGACATGCCGTTGCGGATGGAATACTGCCCGGTCTGCAATGCCGCCCGCGACGGAGTACAGCCCGGTTCCACCATGAATTGCGTCAGTCGCAGGCCCTCGGAGGCAAGCTGGTCGATATGTGGGGTGCGCATCCCGCCCCGGGTGCCACCGTTGTAAACACTGAGATCACCGAACCCGAGATTGTCGGCCAGCATCAACACAACATTGAGACGTTGCTGAGCGATGGCAGCAGTCGAGGCAAATGCAAAGAAAATCCCGACAAATATAGCCGCATAGCGCAGTTTCATAGTGTTCCCCTTTTGAGGTTTGAAAAGTTGATGCCGCTGGCTCGACAGAGTTGTCATCACTATCCTGGCGGAAACGCGGGTCCTGTCCCACGCTTCCATTTGCGCTCAACCTTCAGGGGTGTACCAGATCGGCGAGGTGTAGGCCCTGTCCTGCAAGATCATAGGAACCTCTGGCGCCATTTCGATGCCATAATACTTCGCGTCATGAGCTTGCCAGGTCGGCTTGGGGATCTCCAAAACGCGAACATAGTAAAAGGCGCGCTGGGAAGGATCGAAGTCCGGATCGGTCCAAACCACAGCCAGCATCGGATCACCAACGGTATTGGTATAGCTGGCGTTGGCGATATCCACCGTGTTGCCAACATCGCTGTCGCAGGCATGATTGCTAATCGTACGACCGTCAGAACAGGCCATGTCGTAAACCTTTTCCGAGGTTGTCCCATCTGCATTAAGCCAGCCTTTGACCATCTGTAGCCGGTCTAGGTTCGCATTATCTGGATCACGCAGGGCGCGTACCATGAAGGTTGGTGCCTCGTCGGCTGGCGCATTTGTCAGGTCTCCCCCCATCGGCACACCTGCGGCATAGCCACGCTCAGCGAAATCGGGCCGTTCCACCTCGTCTACTTTGAAGTCCCAACCACCGAAGACCCGCACGGTTATGCGCGACCCTGTAGTGGCGTAAACTTATTTGCGGTTGATCGCGTCAAACAGCGCTTCCCGGGTATTCTCGCGAGCCCAGACACCGGTCAGGCCGGAAGCCAGAGTTTCCCAGTTGTAGTAATCGGTTCCCTCCAGTTCGCCCTTCATGAAGACATGGCTCCAGCGACCCGGATCCGGTTCAGCCGGAGGGTTTTTGCCAAAGAAGTTGTCCTCGCGGGTAGTGACCAAAGAGGTATGCGCATCAGTCGAACCAATCATGCCGAACTTAAACGGGTTGGTGCCTAAGGTTGCCTCATGTCTCAGACCAAGTCGTAAGGCAGATCGTGCGTATTGATGCGGCAACATCTCTTCCGTGATCCGATTGCGCCCACCAAGGTCCCCTTTGTCCCAAGTGCCAAAATCGGCCCAGCGATCATCTGGCGAGAGGGCCGGATGAGTTTCACCATCCCCCTTGATCTGCGTCATCTCGTAGATCGGTTCAAAGCGCATCCGCTTCCTAGCATAGGATTCATCTAGCGGTTCGCCATTGTTGCGGTTGTCAGAAAACATCAACCCGGTGCCCCAATTGCCATTGTGCGCGGCCGCAAGAGTACGCCCTCCTGTGTTGTTCTCGTAGGCTTCCATCCAATCCCAAAGGTCTTCAGGATCGTCCGAATCAAAGGTTGCAAAGGGAATAATCTGGCCAGCGCGATCCGCACCATCGCGGAACATAACCACTCGGTGCAGATTGTTGCCGTTAGAGGAGGACGACCACTCAAACCCAATGATCGACGTAAACACACCGGGGTCATAATACTGTTCAGCGTAGGCTGTTGATTTATCCCAAGCCGTACGCTGAATCGAAGGGTTTTCGACCAGATTTTCTAGTCGGGCAGCGGAGTCCACAACCTCATAGAAAGCTTGCATTCCCTGATCCGGATCGCCGCTTTGGCGCATCTTGTACCAGCGCGCGGTTACCGGATCTTCTTGAATGACCGGATCGCCTTTGGCCAGCATGTCCGCCAGCCCGAAATACTCGGCATGGTCAGCCACAACCAACCAATCCAGAGGCCGATGAAGCCTAACGCGGCTACCAGTGCTAGATACCATTTCTTCACCACGGGCAAATCGATAGGCATCGCCTGGATCCAAAGTATTTCCAAAAAAACCGCCATCAATAGAATACGACGTGTGGAGGTGGGTGTCTCCCCAGAACACCTGATTAGGCATGTGCTGGTCGACAAAAGGTGAATAGTCTGGGGTGTTCACACCGACGTCAGCGGGATCAAGTGTACCGTAGCCAAGACCTTCTTCCCGGTCCTGTGCGGCAGTTGCGGTTCCTAAACCTGCTACAAGGCCTAAGGAAACTAGGCTCGAAGTCAGTCTGTTCATAGCATTCTCCTCGGACTTCTTAGTGACATTTCTCCTGTGGCGTCTCTTGCTCAAGTACGCGAGTTTCGGTGCCACGACGGGCGGATGCCTTATCGCAGGCGGCAGTTTTGTATCACTTCGTGTATTCGTCGAAATTCTCGACCCGGTGGATGTTTGGCAATTGGTAGGTGCCGTCAAAGAACTCGGCATGTGCCCCGTACGCCCGGATATACGGGAACCAGCCCCGGCCTGGTAGTGTACGGACATAGTTGGTTTCCCACCCCTTCGGAGCGGCGTCCGGCCCCAACATCACGGCAAAGGACCCGTCCTCGTTCTTTCTCGGTTTGTGCTCGAGACTGTCGATGGTCACATCATCTCCAGACTCAAGCCCGCGATTGTCCAAAAGAACACGTGTGTCAGGATCATAGATCGTTAGCGACCAGAACAAGTCTGTCTTTGGTTCTCGGTCAAACAGCATAACATATCGCTGTTCGCCCTTGAGCCGCTCTCCATTCGAGTCTTCGAACTTGGCGACATATCCCTGCGCTTTCCCGGGCCGGGGTACGGTCATCGAAGGTGAGGTCAATTGCGCCTCGTAGGTATACCGGGCCCGGGGATCAAAAATGTCAAAGTTCTGAGTGCTTTGATCGTACTTGATTCCGTCACCCCATTCCCCGCCGAGCACGTAGCGCCAGTCGAACTCTCGCAAAACGCCATCCAGACGTTCGCTGAACACGAAGGACTTGGCCATCATCTCGCCCACCTTGGCCCCGTCCAGCAGCGCCGCTGTTTGACGTTCGTTCGGTTCGAACGGCTTCCCTCTCTCGATGCCAAGAGACCGCAGCCAATACATGAACAGGCGGTCTCGTTCGGCAAGATGCTCATTGTTGATAGCGGCGTGCAGGACTTTCCAGAATGCCATGCCACGAGGCTGAATCGTCGGAAGGAACTTGTCCCCGCCGGGGTGAACCGTCGTGGCCGGTTCGGAACCGTAGCGATACATCTGAATCTGGTTCCAGGTTTTCTGCACTGTATCCACATCCGCTCCGGCCACTCTAGCCAGAACGACGGCCCGGTCTGTTCCGATCTCGTGAACCTGGAAGTCATCGCCAAGCTTTTTCTGGTCGGGTCGCATGTGTTGTGGCGTGTTCGGGCCTACAATGACGTGCTTGCCGCCTTTGCCTTCAAACGGTCCGAAGATGCCAATATCCGTCGGAGATTCCTGCCACATGTCGATGACCATGCCGATGACGATCCCCGGCGGGACATCCAGCACAGTCGCGGCACCCTTAGTGTTGAGCAGACCCAAGGCGTAGTTTGTAGTTTCGTTCGCAGTCAGGTATCCGCGACGCTCGTTAAACGACTCGATCCGTACGAAATCACCGTAGTCAAAGTCGAAGTTGTTGAAGTAATTCTGGGCAAGCCGTTCCTGCGCTACGATTGGCAAGGCCCACAGATACAGCTGTGCGGCTCGTTGGTGGTCGATCAACTCATAAATCCGAGCAGCAGATTCTTCCGTTGGAAAACTGTGTTCGAGATCAAAATCACCAAAGAAGGTTTCGACAGATCCCGTGACCGGCATCGCTGCGGAGAACTCGTCATCGCTTTGAATGTCAGACAGCCGCATCTCTTCGGCTACTGCATGTGTGCCCAAAAAGGCAAAGCTCGTGAGAGCCGACACCAGCAATAAGATTTTAGCTTTCATAATCTAAACCTCCAACAAAGGGGCAACTGGCCAGTTTGACTGGCCAAGGAATAAGATCCCGCCCAAGAGATGCATTTCTTTCGGGCGGGTGCCTGATCAATCAGCCGCCCAAATCAAGGTTGACCACAACCTTTTCGATCCCACCCGGGAAGTCGAACGGCACATGGTAACTTTCGCTCACAGGCTCACCCGCGTCCGAGCCAACATCAAAGGTCTCGTCCAGCGAAATGCGGAAACCCATGGTGCGGTCGATCCGGCCTTCACCAACGAGAGTGTCATTTACGAACAACTTGCCGGTGCCACCCTTGCCAGGCCCGCCGCCGTCGTATTCGAAATCGTAGCGAATGACATGTTTGCCCGGTGCCAGCACATCGCCTTCGATGTTGTACCGCTCGAGATTGGCAACGTTGTATGTGTAGACCGGCTTGCCGTCGAGCACATAGAGCGCCCATCCACCAAAACGACCGCCTTGAGTCACCAGCATGCCGTCAGTGTCCCCTTCGCCAATCTCGACATGCGCCGTGATCGTGTGCGACTTGTTTTTGAAATCAGGCGCGGTGCCTTCAGGTATACGCTTCATGTTGTCGTAGTACGTGAACGTATCGCGACCCAAAGTCAGGCTGGGGCGAAGGGCCACGTCTAGTCGCGGCTTGCGTTGGCTATCAATCGGGAAGGCATCATATTTTCGCGCCTCGCCGTAGAACAGGATCTGTAGTTCTTTCAGCTTTTCCGGGTACTGATCCACCACGTTGTTGGACTGGGAAAAGTCCTCGGCCACGTGGTAGAGTTCCCACTCCCAGTCATTAATTACATCGCTAGGTCTGTTCAGACTGGCCCAAGGAACGTCGAACGGTGTAGTCGCCGCGACCCAACCATCATTGTATATGGCACGGTTGCCGAACATCTCGAAGTACTGCGTGCGACGGGTCGATGGGGCTTCGGCATCGTTGAATGCATACATCATGCTGGTGCCTTCGATGGGAGATTGCGCCACACCATTGATCGAATGCGGTGCCGGCAGGCCAGCGGCCTCCAGAATGGTCGGCATGATATCGATCACGTGGTGGAACTGGTCACGCACTTCTCTTTTGCCTTCGATCTTGGCAGGCCAGCGAATGATCATGCTATTGCGTGTGCCGCCAAAGTGGCTGGCGATCTGCTTGGTCCACTGGAACGGCGTATCCATAGCGTGCGCCCATCCGACCGGGAAGTGACCAAAGGTATTCGGCCCACCCAGCTCGTCCATCCGTGCATAGGTGTCCTCGAAAGGCACTTCGATGGCGTTGAACATGGTCATCTCGTTCAACAGACCGTCTGGGCTGCCCTCGGCGCTCGCTCCATTGTCGCCCATTAGGTAGATGACCAGCGTGTTGTCCAATTCGCCTGTATCCTCGACCGCATCCAGGATCCGGTTGATCTGGTGATCCATATGCGCCAGCGCGGCTGCGTAGACTTCCATCATACGGGCGTAGAGCTCTTGCTGCTGGGTCGTCAGTGAATCCCAGGCGCGAATATCCGCTGGGCGTTCAGTCAGTTTTGTGCCTGGGGGAATGATCCCCATTTCCAGCATGTTGGCATGGGTCTGCTCGCGGACGGAATCCCAGCCCATGTCAAACTGACCTTTGAACTTGTCGATCCATGCTTTCGGCGCATGGTGCGGCGCGTGGCTCGTTCCCGGAGCATAATAGACAAAGAAGGGTTTGTCGGGCGCCAGCGCGTGTTGTTCGCGGATATAGTTGATCGCACGGTCGGCCATATCCTCGTCGAGGTGATAGTCCTCGGTGTTCGGTGGTTCGACCGGTTTGGTGCCCTCAAAGATTGCCGGCGTGAACTGGCTGGTGTCGCCGCCGATGAAGCCGAAGAATTGTTCAAAGCCCAGCCCTGTTGGCCACAGATCGAACGGACCGGCCTGGCTGGATTGCCAATCCGGCACATTATGGTTCTTACCGTACCAAGCCGTATTGTAGCCGTTGCCTTTTAGGATTTCGGCAACGGAGCCGTTCTCCTTCGGCATCAGCGAGTTGTAACCCGGGAATCCGGTTCCCAGTTCCATGATCACACCGGTGGCGTTGGAATGGTGGTTGCGACCGGTGATCAGCGCAGAACGAGTTGGGGAACACAGTGCCGTGGTGTGCATCTGCGTGAACAGCAGCCCATCCTGTGCCAGACGCTCATACGCCTCCGTCGGAACCGGCCCGCCGAATGGCACACTGGCCCCAAAGCCCACATCATCCGGCATGATCAGGAGAATGTTCGGAGCGCCTTTGGGGGCCGTAACCTGTCTTGGAAAATCCAACGTCGACTCGTTGGTTCGCAACCCGGCATGACCACGGAACTCGGTCATGGGTATCGGTAAAACGGAACGGTCCCAATGGTCTTTGTCGTCTGCTTGCACAGCAGCAGGCAGACCACCCAACGTGAGTAACCCAGCTAACAAACAAATGAACCCAGCTTTCATTAGATTGCCTCCTAATTTCTTGATCTGTCGGTTCTGGTCGCCGAGGCTATCTGGGTCGGAGAAATTGACTCCTTCAGGGAACATCAGCGGATCCGTAATCCCCCTATGATGCACAGACCGAACCGGGCACGCAGCAGCTTTTACTATCCCAAAAGTGCAATCGGGCTTCAGAAATTCACCCTTTCGAGTATTCTCTTATGCAAATTTATTTCGGTTTCGAAATAGTTGAGAAAAGGAGCGAGACCATTGAAGACTCTGCCTTTCATGCAGCACTCGACCTACGAAACGACCGATTTCGAGGACCTGCAAGAGGCTGCATCGGCGTGGGACCAGGAGTACACTCAGCTATCACCGGGACAGTTTTTCGGGAGCATGGAACTGACGGAAGTTGGCACCACTCAGGTGATGCGCGAGAAGTGGGGGCGCAAAATGAGGTACAGAGGTGTTGGCATTCCGGGTGGGTATGGCTTTGCACTGCCGCTGGGGTCTACGAACTCTGTGAATTGGCTCGGCAGCAGTGTTGAGCAAACCTCAGTTGTAATGCAGTCGCCTTATCTAGAGGCTCAACTCGTTTCCGACGACACTTGGGACAGCTTAGTATTATCATTCCCCATGGAAGAGGTTCAGGCGATTTTGATCGCGCTTTCCGGGGGAATTGACTTATCTCACCGACTCCATGGAAACCTTGTATTGAATCAGGCGAAGGCCGATAGGATCAAACGCGGGGGCCTAAGCCTTCTGCAAAAAACTAAATCCTGTTCCCCAAAAGACCATGCCGTGTATGCTGCTCAAGTAGACCAATTCAAAAAACAGTTCTTGTGGACATTGTTAGAATCCTTCAACGAATTCTTGGTTCCTTCTCCGCCGTCGAAACAGGGCATTATCGTTCAAAAAGCAACAGACCTTGCCCTAGCTGATTTTCCAGAGGTCCTCGGGCTGATTGACATTTGTACAAATTTGGGGATCAGCCTTCGCTCGTTACACTACGCTTTCCAGGATGTAGCCGGGATTTCGCCCGCAACTTGGCTGCGTCGCGTTCGGCTGAACCAAGTCTACAGAGTCCTCAAAAACTCAGACCCGATGGAAACCAAGATCAAGCGTGTCGCCGCCGAACATGGATTCCTGCATCTCGGACATTTCAGCAATCAATACAAACAACTTTTCGGACACTTGCCCTCGCACACCCATCGGGTGAACTAAGGCTGTTGTCTATGCTCAAGCGGCTTTGAGATTATGCACTTTGTATTGAGTTTGGCAGTAATGGCGTTTGAAGTTATGAACCTAACCGTCTCTGTTTTCGAACTCGGCCCGCAACTGCTTAGCCTCTTCCTCTAGCTTTTGTTTCGTTGAGAGAGGCGACCGACGGACACTCGCGTATTCGGTCTGTTCGTCTAGTTCGACGGACTCTTTTCCATCTTGCAATTGACCGTCGCTGGACAACAGAACAGCGATCCAACGGGTGGCCGGGATTTCCGAACAGATGACCATGGTCACAACCATCATCGGTATTGCCAGAAATGCTCCCACACCGCCCCAAATCGTTGCCCAGAACGTCAGCGAAACCATTACCATGAATGTGCTGAGGTTGAGGGACTTGCCCTGCATCGTAGGTTGTATCACGTTGGCAATGAATTGATCAGCAGCGCCGTATCCAAATAGTACGATCAGGAAAGGCGTAAGGCTATCGAACTGTATCAAGGCTACAAGAGATGGAAGCGCGATCCCAATAAATGCGCCGATATTAGGGATGAACCCCGCAACGAATACGGTCAGTGCCAGAAGCGGTGCGAAATCAAGGCCGACCCATGAAAAAATGACAAAGGCAACTCCGCCGCTCATGGCGCTGGTGACAGCATTGACCCACATGTACTGTTTCACGCCAACTGAAATTTTGTGCAGGACTTTCCGGGCGCGACGGGTTCCTTCTTCAGTCGCAACCAGCCTCGGCAATTTGTCGACCCAAGCCAGACGTTCGCCGATCAGAAAAGCAAGGTACAGCGCGACGAGACCGATTGTCGACATTGCGCCTCCAAACTGCCCCACAGCCGTTCCTAACCAAGACCCTATCTCGATGTCTTCAGCTGCCTGGCGACCAGCTTCAACGAATTTGGGACCCAGAAACCCTTCTAGTTTCTCCGTCAGGCTCATCAACCGTTCCTGATACCTGGGCAGTGCGTCTTGTACGTCGTCCACCGAGGAGGAGACGATCAGCCCAAGGACCAGCAGCGCCCCCACTATCACGATGATGCTGAGGAGTTGGGCCAGCCAGCCTGGAGGAGACCACCCAAGCAGGTTTGTGCGCTGGATCCTGTCCACGAGCGCAGAAGAAAGAATGAACAGAAGCCCTGTGATCGCCAACGGAATCAGAAAATCGCGCCCAAACCACAAGAAACAGATCAAAAAAGCCATGGTCCCCAGAGCAAAGAACCAATTCGAGATGAGAGTCCTGTTCAAGTTGTCAGAGGTCATGTAACGCCGCACGTTGATCTGGTGTTCCGCCGCAGTAGAAACGCCATAAACATTCGGTGCAAGTTTTAGCTGGTGAAACTATCTTTCCGAGAAGCCAAGTTCCATGAAAACGAACCTCCAGCTCATAGGATTCGCGCAAGAGATACCGACAACAACGTCGGCTATTCACAGATTTCGAATTTGGCCAAATTCCTAGCGAAGGTTTTTTGCCGGTCAAAGCGCCTTCGGGCAATGACGGCTTTGGGCTGGACCTGCCGAACGCAAGTGCAGCATGCCTTCGACTTTTGGTGGCAGGTCTGGGCTCGAACCCAACTTTCGGCAGTGCTGAGTTGCCTCGGACTTTTGCACATTTTGGATGTCTGCTTAAGATGAGAAACCCGTACCACCTCGCAGACGCAGCTAATGACCGGAATCCGCCCAATCTACCGAAATAGCCCCCCAACTTGCCCATTGCATCTGCTCGCACACTTACCTGTGCAAGGGGGCGCCAAATGCCTGGAAAAATTAGCTTCAGATTGTACAGAGACATCATTCTCAGCGAGCCCGGCCAACCGGTTTGGAGCGCCGTCGGCAAGATTTCTGAAGGCCGATTTCTTCTTCTAGGACAAATCGAGACGTACTCGAAATCCGAAGGTGCGCTATGGCTGGAAATCAGCCAAATAGGTGCAGAGATCGGCAAGAGCAACCGTGGCAAACTGGATGTCCTCCGGCATCGAAGAAAGGACACTGATCCCCACTTATTTGGCTATCTGAAGGTTCTCGAGGAAATGTATGCGGCGGCGGCCTGGATGTGCCGAGATGACGAGAACGCCAAGTATCTTCATCTGACACTGCTGAAAACAAAAAAGCCGCCCATTCTGAAGGCGGCGCTTTCAAGAGCTGCAATGTGAGCCGCAACGCAGGCTCATGATACCGGCGCTCAGAACAGGGCTCTTTCACTTATCTGATAGACCAAAAATTCCATGATTTGCTCCTGGTCACGCGTGTGGGATCAAATCATAGACTTCGCCGATAACCAGCGAAACATGAATGATGACAGCTGCAATGTGCAACTGGTGGTAAGCCTCTTTGATGAAATGGAACATGTTGTTCCCTCCCGTTTTGAATGCGCATTTTCTATCGCGTAAGTGCGACCGAGTCAACATATAAATATTTGATAAAAAACAATAAAGTCAATAATTCCACCAATTCCACGCCGCTCAAAATCGGTTTCCTAATCTTTTGGAAAAATAAGAGGTCAGCACCAAAAATAAGAGGGGGCCACGGGAAAAATAAGAGACCCAGAAAACGGCACGACTCCCCACATAACGAAGGCAGGGAGCCGGGCTTTTTAGGGCTGGTCTTACAGATCGAACGTTTGTCCGTGCTTTTCCAAATATGCGATCAGAGACAGCTCGACGGCTCGCACAACCGCTTGCTCTTTGTCCTCTCGGATTGCGTTCCAAGCAGCATAGAGATCTGGATTTACACTTACGGAAAGCTTTTGCGTACGCGCGGCCGCCCTGCGCTTTGAAGGGCTCATCTCTGGTTGGAGTGCGAGGCTCGGCTTACTGGTCGATCCGAGTGGGAAGCCCATGTCACCTTGCTCGACTTTGTTAATGTCGCCGAGACTGGGCATATGATTGTGTTTTGTTTTATCCATCATTGTTTTTCCTTATGCAGCTTGGAGAATTTCTGAGAGGGTCGTTGAGATTTCCTGCGCCAAAGCGGCAACGTTTGCGTGCGCTGATTTTGGGGAGGATCCTTGGAACGCTTTTGGTAAGTCCAGATAATCCCCACCGAAGCTCACCATCGCTTGAAAAATAGGGCGATTTGCAAGCTGAGTTGCAAAAACGGGCGCGTTTGCTTGCTGTAAGACTGCTTTGATTTCTGCGGTGATCCGATATTCGACCGCCCCTGGTTCTGTCTTGGTCAGCAAGACACGAGCCGCAATATCGCGCCTCAATACGAGGCTTTTCTGGCGCACCTGTTTTAGAACTTGGACCACCGCCAGCGCATCCAAACGAGATGTCTGGGTGGGAACGATGACAAGGTCGCTTACGAGAATGGCATCAATCAAAGATGCATCGTCTGATCCCTCGACGTCGATCAATACGTAGTCGAAACGTTCGGCCGCCGCGAAAGCCGCCTCGGTCAGGTTTCGCTGTTCGACCTGACGAACAGTGAGATTCTCGGGAAGCGGCTTCGCGCTAGCCCATTCAGACAGCCACCGTTTGGGATCCGAGTCCAAGATACAAACAGACATCCCAGCCCGGGATGTTTCGAGGGCCATTAAAATGCATGTTGTGGATTTCCCACAGCCCCCTTTTGGTGAGCAAAATGAAAGTGTTGGCAATCGAATTCTCCTTAAGAAATTGCTTCCGATAGATTGCCAGAACAAGGTTTAGGAAAGATTTAAGGATAATGGATTTGGATTTCTGGGGAAGAGATGCCTGCGGAAGGCATCGGCAGCAATTGGTTCTCAAGGAAAGAATTGAGAAGCAAATGGCTCAACTCAACTCAACGCTTCGCCTTTGACGCTGTTAGTGACTACAAGCCCAAAGTTTCCTAGGTTGGGTAATTCAGTGTTCGACAAAATGGGCGGAAAGCTGACTTTCGTTGTGTCCGCATAATAGGCAAGGACCTCTGCCGAAAGCTGACATTCGATTGATTTTGCAACTAAGATAATCACTGCGCCGCCGAAAATCGGCTGCAAGATCAAGATCACCAGATAGCATCCAGCCGATAATGAGAATAGAAAAAGCCATGAAACCTATCACAAGAAACTGACCAAAACACCATGGCTACAGACCTTAAATCCTATGGCATCGATGCCGCCTTTACCCGTGGCGCACTCAAAGGTTCACAGATTGAGCCCAGTTATTCCGGCGCTCTGAGTTTTATGCGCCGCAAATACACAAAGGATCTTGAGGGGGCGGATGTAGCGATCACCGGAGTTCCCTTTGATCTTTCTGTGAGTAACCGTCCTGGAACCCGCTTTGGCCCAGAGGCAATTCGCAAGGCAAGCGCTCAACATGCCTGGGGCCCAATTTGGCCCTGGCGGTTTGATCCATTCGATACGCTTGCAGCAATCGATTACGGTGATTGCGTTTTCGACTGGGGCGTGCCCCAAGACGTCCCGTTGGCCATAGAGCGCCACATATCGGAGATAATCTCGGGAGGAACGGCCAGCCTTGTTCTGGGCGGCGATCATTTCATCACCTATCCGGTACTTAAGTCCTATGCTGAGAAGTACGGCCCAATCGGTCTCATCCAGTTTGATGCCCATCGGGACGTCGAGCCCGACGAGGGTGGACGCATGGATCACGGCAGTATGTTCAACCTAGCGGTTCGCGAGGGCATCATAGATCCGCAACGGACCGTTCAGGTGGGCATCCGCACCTGTTTCGAGGGCGAAGAGACCTATGGCATGAAAATCTTGCATGCAGACGCCGTACATGCTGCTCCAGCTGAAGAGATTGCCGCAACCATTTTGTCCACCGCTGGGGATGGTCCGACCTACCTGACCTTCGACATAGACTGCCTCGATCCGTCCACTGCTCCCGGGACGGGCACACCGGTCCCGGGCGGGCTTACCAGCTACCAAGCGCTCGCCATAATCCGGGCCATGAAGGGGCTCGATCCAGTCGGCATGGATGTGGTCGAAGTCTCCCCCCCGTTTGATCATGCGGAGATGACCTCCAACGCAGCCGCAATGATCGCCGCAGAACTTCTTTGCCTGAAAGCCTGGGCCAGAGGAGCTCGGGCCGTTTCAGAATAGCCAATAAATCGTCTGTTGCTTGTCTCACAAGTGGAGAATAGCTGCGTGCGGCTTGGCCCCAATAGGCCGTCCGCAGATTGCGCCCTTCTGTCTATTCGAGCTCAAATGTCCGGTAAGGGGCAACGGATCCATAAGTTCGTTTGGACATTCTCTCTATCAAATGGCTCAAGCATCAATCATGGCTGACGATTGATTTCACCAAGAATTGTAGACCTCTACGGTCTTTGCTTTCAGGCTATATTGCGCCTCAATGTTTGCAGCGCCATCAAAAAAGACGACGTCGCGCCGTGTATCCTCGGCGTTCAATTCTCCTTCGATCCAGAAAGCTTCGAAGATTGAGCTGAAGGCAACACCCTTTGGATAGTCCACATGGACAATCTGGTTTGGAGGCGGTGTTGGCGTGTGAACGCAGGCACCTGCAACTGGCACAAACAGGAATTCTGTCACCTTTTTCTCTTCGAAGGCGAGCGGGACAACGTAACCGGCAAGCCGTATAGATTGTCCGAGAATGTTCTGGTTGGGTGCGCGCCTTGCTTTGCCATTCTGAGCGATGATGTTCCGCCGCTCTCTCATCAGGCCGTCTACGTCAACTTGATGCATTGAGAGGAGTGTAAGAGCAGCTTCGTGGCGTTCAAATAGTGCCATATCTTCCCGTTCGCGCGGTGTCGACGTGCGCCATTCGACGTGGATGCGCATGGCGTCGCGCAGAAACGGTCGCATGTCGGCAAAGGGCGTTTCGCTGGAGACATGCACTGGTAGCAGATCCTGCCAGCCAATCACACGCGTACCTGTCGACATGTTTTGCGGCGCTACACTGACTGGCGTTCGGGTCAAATCAAGCGGAGCTGCAAGCGGATCAAACGGCATACCACCGGGTTGCTGGCCCGCAATCGCGCGCTGCCATGCGCTCTCAATGCTTTGTGCCGCAACCGGGAGAGATATCAGACCAAACAGAGCGCCAATCGCAAAAGCTGACAGCGGACTCGTCATCCCTCAGACACTCTCACGCTAGTAACTGCGACGCCTCGGCGCAGTTTCTCGTCGTCGCCTTCTTCCCACTCCGGCTCGGTCAATAGTTTGTCCGGTTCGCCGTCGCGATCAATATCGTAGACCAGTTCGCCGCCAAAATAGGTTTGCAGCACTTCAGTCTTGTGAAATTCAAAAACGTTCTCTTCGGCCTGTCTGCGAATATCTCGGTCGAGCACGATGATGTCTGCAATCTTGCCTTCCTCGAGACTCCCCAACACATCGCCCCGATCCTGAAGGCGTGCACTACCCAGGGTCGAGCCATGGATAACCTCTTCAAAGGTCAATGGTTCACCGGGCATGACAAGACCGCCGGGTGTTCCCATAGCCTGTCGTGTCATGCCGATCTCCATTCCTTCCCACGGCGAAAACACAGGAGACGTCGGCGCGTCAGGTCCAAATCCATACTCCATGAACTCGGTCACGAGTTTGAACTGGTACATACGCTCCAGCACCTCTTTTGGCAGGTTCTGACTGGTCACATTACGAAAGTACTCCTCGGTGGGATCAGCCCAGTGAAGTTGAAGCTGCCCGGAAACCCCGAGCCGAGACATGCGACGAGCGTTGTCGATAGACAAATGGTCAACATGCGTGAAAATCTGAGGGATGTCGTCGCGAAGGGGCTCGCCGGTTTCATGTGCAAATTCCAGCGCGTCGAGCGAGCGGCGGATCCCCGCGTTCCCTTCAACGTGCAGCATCAAGGTAAAATCACGCTCTGTTAGTGCGTCGAAAATCTCTGCAAGGTTGTCTGGTCGAAAGTTCATATCCGGCCGTGTGCCGTCCAGATACGGGCCTTCCATATAGGCAAAACGCCCCGGTGTTCCATCAATAGCGAACTTCACAGTGTTCGCATGGAGAATACTGGGATCAACGCCCGCATCCTCGACTGCGGCCCGCCGTATCTCTAATTGTTCGATCATTGCGGTATCGCCCTCTGGCGTGCCGGTGCCCCAGAACACCATGGCTAATTCGTGCCTGAGTGTTAGTTCTCCTTTTTGCGCCAAACGGACGTAGACGTCATCTGCCCCCTCCTTGGACCCGGCGGCAGCTTCCGTTGCACCGGTGACCCCGACCGCGTTGAGCACGCGAGCGGCACCAATAATCGCTTCCTCCTGTTTCTCAAAAGAATAGAGTTTGTGCTGTTCGACAAACCCTGTCGAAAGGTGAGCTTTCTCCTGCAAAAGTCCGGAAGGTTCATCGCCAGCGTCATTCAAAGGCATGTAGCCGCCTTTCGGTGGCTCCCAATCGGCAGTGATCCCGAGGTATTCCAGAGCTTTCGTCGAATACCAGCCGTTATGTTGCGTATTGTCGGAGATCAATGCAGGGCGTCCACCAACGATTTCGTCCAGTTCTTCCTTGGTGGGATTCTGAAAATGCGCGTCGGACCAACCGCCGCCGATCACCCACTCATCTGGCCCGAGCGTCGCCGCGTACTCCCGGATTACTTCGACAACCTCCTCACGCGACGCATCGTTGTAACCGAACAGGTTGAGCATGACGAAATGCGTCTGCCCAAAGATGCGTGTGTGCAAGTGAGTGTCGATGATACCAGCCATAACGGTATTTGTGCCCGCATCCACGATCTGGGTGCCATCGCCTGCCAACTCGCGGCAACTGTCATCAGTGCGTACACAAATGATCGTGTTTCCCGCAACCGCCACGGATTGCGCCAGTGGCAACTCGGGGTTTGACGTGATGATGTTTTCACTCAGGAAAACGGTGTCGGCTTGCTGAGCAAGTAGCGGCGAGCCTGCGAGCAAAATAGCTAGCGCGAGCGCGCTGTATCCTGATTTCATTTTCAAGTGTTTCCCTAAATGCTGACTGTTTGGAGGTTGGCAAAAGACCACAACGAGCGTCAAATCAACTTTTCGACAAAATGGACGCAGGATCTGGCTCTACATCTTTGGCAACCTGATAAAGCGCATCACACCGTTGCACCTGCCTAATTAATCGCAGTGCTTGAACAACATCAGTTTTGTTGTAGCAAAACGGCCTATACTTACGGCGGGAGATCGAAGTTTCAAACCGAACGGCCCGGTCTTTCTCGATCTCACCCGCAACTTGTAGACGGCGCCCTACTGACCATTGCAGGCACTACCATTTTGATCACTTACGTACTGTCGATCCGGCATGGTATCGTGCATATGCGGCGAACGGCAGCATTGCTGAGCCGCGGTACAGCATCCCTGTAGACGGCTGGATGTCGGCTTTGGGCCGTTTGCGCGCCAATGAAGGACTACTTTTTGGTGATGATGCCGCGCCGCATCCGATGTCTGCTCAGAGCCCAAAGCGGTCGAGGTCAGTCGCTAAATCATAGCATCATTTTGCTTGGGAAACTTGGCGCTCAATTCGATATCGGCAGCAGTTTTCCTTTCCACCTAAGATCATCTCGATGCTAGGCTCAGGCAAATTTCGCCTTACTGAGCATTAAGAGCCATGACCAAACTGAACGTTACCCGCCGCACCGCAATGACCATCCTCGGCAGCGCGTCAATGATCGCGATTTCTCATGCCACCTCAACTCATGCGGCCTCGTCATTGCAGGATTTTGGAAGCCAGCTTCAGACGCTGCCCGAAATCACTGTTTACACAGCGCAGCGCGTCATCACCATGGAGGACAACGACCCAGCAATCAACGCGGTCGCCGTGGTCGGAGACCGTATTCTGGCCGCGGGATCGCGCGATGCAATCGTTAATCGGATTGGTTCGCAGCCGTTTCGGCTGGACGAACGGTTTTTTGACAAGGTGATCATTGCCGGTTTGATCGACCAGCATGTGCACCCTTTCCTCGCCGGATTGACCCTGACCTCCGAGATCATATCGATTGAGGATTGGAATATTCCGACTGGCTTTTCGAAGGCCGCCGAGGATGAAGCGGATTATAAGTCTCGCTTGCAAGCCGCTGAAGCGGCAATGGATGATCCCGACGCCTTGTTACTGACATGGGGATACCACCACTTTTTTCATGGCGAGATCAGGCGTGCACAACTCGACGAGATCAGCAGCACACGCCCAATCATCATAGTCCACCGATCTGCACACGAACTTATCTTGAACACGCCCGCATTGGAGTTTCTGGGCATCACCGAAGACTTCGTAAATGGCTTTGCGGGGCTTGCGCTTGAGCAGTCGAGCTTTGAAGACGGGTATTTCTTCGAGGCGGGCATGTTTGCCGTTCTTCCCGCAGTTGCACCGGTGCTTTCAACACCAGAGCGTCTGGGCGCTGGTCTCAGGCTGGCGCGCGAGTATATGCACCGTGCAGGCGTCACGGTTGCTGCGGAACCGGGAGGCGTGCTGTCGCGCCCTCTGCAAGAAGCAACCAACGCCGTCTTTTCCGGGCCTGACGCACCGCTCAGGACCTATTTCATACCCGACGGGAAATCTCTGGCTGCCTTGCACCTCCAAAACGGCACGATGATCGAAGAGACGGAAAAACTACTCGAATGGGGTGAAGGCAAGACGGCTTTCATGCCGAAGCAGGTGAAACTCTTCGCCGATGGCGCTGTTTACAGTTTGGCCATGCAGGTCTCGGAGCCCTATGTCGGCGGCGATTTCCACGGCGAGTGGATTATGCAACCGGATGAGTTCAATCCTGTTTTCGATGCCTACTGGGAGGCAGGCTACCAGTTGCATGTTCATCAAACCGGCGACCTTGCCGTGGACTTGATCTTGGACGCTGTTGAGCGAAACATGCGCCGGATGCCGCGCGCCGATCACCGCACGACACTGGTCCACTTCGGTTATGCAAGAGAAGATCAAGCAATGCGGATCGCTGAACTGGGCTGCATCGTCAGCGGCAATCCATACTACGTAACCGCGCTGTCAGATCGATATAGCGAGCTTGGGCTTGGCCCGGACCGTGCGGATGACATCGTGCCCCTTGGCCCAATCAAGGCCAGTGGAACCCCGATTTCTTTCCACTCAGACGTACCAATGGCTCCGGGTGAACCGCTGTTTCTCGTGTGGGCTGGTGTGAACCGGACGACAGTATCTGGCCGCGTGGCTGGTCCCGAACACCGCTTATCTGTAGAAGACGCTTTGCGGGCTGTAACCATCGATGCAGCCCAATCCCTTCGATTGGAGGATGAGATTGGCTCGATCACTCCCGGCAAGTTCGCGAACTTCACCATCCTTGAAGAAGACCCATTCGAGGTAGAGGCGGAAAAGATCAAAGACATCGGCATCTGGGGGACCGTGCTTGAGGGCGACATTTTCCCTGTATCAGACGACTTCGATCTAGACCGCGCGTCACTATCTCCACCACGGGATACGACAAATCCACCAACAAAGCCGCTGTACGCGCTTGCTGATGTGTCAGGCATCGCGCAGAAGGGCATGCTTGCCGGATGCTCGTGTTGCGCTTCACCCGTATCGCAGTCGTGCACGACATCTGCGGCAGGGCAAATCTCGGCAGTTAGCTGTTGTGGGACCAATGCGTTGGGGTGGGCCGTCGTGTCCGAATGGGCCTCCATAGTTTAGATTGGAGCCAAGCAGAGATTGGATAATCAAGTGTCCGGAATGTCCGCGTTGCGGTCATCGGACGAGTGATTGATTTCGCATCCGCGGCGAATGACTGCTAAGCGGGCTGCGGATGCAGAAAGGCAAGGCAGAGCTGGGCGGCGGCTTTGGGCCGGAACCGCCCCTGGTAGCCGTGGGCCGATCAGTCACGTCCGCTTGCCCCTTGCAACCCTCCGCACAACTCCATGTTGCGCACGCTAATAGCAAGTCGTGCAGCTATCAAAATTGGAGAACGAAGATGGCTAAAAACAAAACAAAAAAACAAACAAAAATGGTGGGAATGCGGGTATCTGAAGATCTGCATGATTTGTTGACAGATGGAGCGGAAGCGGAGGGTATCTCCGCAACTGCGTATGCGCGCTTTGTCTTGGCGCGAGCCCTAAATTTTGAAGGCGCGCTGCCTGAAACCAAACCTCGTAAGCCGCCACGAAAGAAGCCCATCATTAAAGACATCCAAGCTGCCATTGAGGTCCTAGGGCTTCTGATCGATGTCAGGATGAACCTCTCATTTCTGTCGCGCAAATTGGCCGAGACGCATACATTCAATCCGCTGCGCGCTGAGCAAGTTGTCGAGCAAGGCGAACGTATCGATGCGATCAGACGAGATGTCGACTTGATCCGCACCCAAATCTTGGGGGGCGGTCATGATTATCAAATCAACGCGCATCCCAACTGCGCATACCAGTCGGATCGCAACCTACCTTGCAAAACCTGCGGGCAACGAAATTTCAACTTGGATCCGTGGCTGCCCGGAAGACCTCCTACTTTTGGGTGAAATCTCCAAAATTGCTGGCAAACAGTATAGCGTTAGGCATTTTGTGATTTCGCCAAACGAGCAAATGAGCCAGCAAGACTTTGTCTCTGTGTTTGCTGAAATCTGTTTTGAATACGGTGTTTCCAACACGTCTGGCAACCGAGCCAGCATTGTTCAGCACGAGAAACCGCGAAAGTCTGGCATCGGAAACGAAACACACTGGCATGTTGCTTTCCCTGAACTTGATGTGGAGACCGGTCGCATTCTGAGCAGCCGGTTCACCAAGTTGCGAAACGAAAAATTGGCACGCCTCTGCGAGTTGACGCTTGGCCATAGGGTGGTGCCTGGGCGGTTCAACAAGCAGGTTTACAGGGCGCTCGAAAAGGAGAGGCCAGCCTTGGATCTCAAGCCGTTCGAAACGGCGCTTCGGGAAGCCATGTTTGCTGCCGGACAAGATGAAAATATGTGGCTGGAGTATCGAGCGCGCCTTCGAAAACAATCAAGATCACCGAGTAACTGGACGCTCGACAATCAGATCGTTTAGTTTGTCAAAATGTCAGGTTTTCCAACGCCATCAAAAGCATATGTGCGGCTCCAGGAGTTTCTTGAGCACCATATGCGGATGTCACATATCTACCAGCCGGTGATGATCCGCAGAATACTAAAAGGTGGTGGATCCGCCTCGCTTGAAGAGATTGCCGCAGCGCTCATGGTTTATGACCGCTCGC
The DNA here is from genome assembly GCF_056542865.1 of Ruegeria sp. AA6. NCBI lineage: Bacteria > Pseudomonadati > Pseudomonadota > Alphaproteobacteria > Rhodobacterales > Roseobacteraceae > Ruegeria > Ruegeria sp. AA6. Next base: position 36,745 of record NZ_JBQGAN010000014.1, on the reverse strand, counting down.
AGCTCGAATATTATATGATCCGCACGAAGAACATGGTGGGACGTGTTCTCACAAACAATGGCATTGTGCAGCCCATTAAATCCGGCCGGGAAATCCAAGCTTATCAACTTGCAGAGAATTCGGGCCTCCAAGATGCCGAGATCAAAGACCTCATCAGGATTTGCGATCAGAAAATCGATACGTTCATCGGGAAGCGTGGCGACAAGATATGGTCGCATAGATCAAAGTCGTCAGGGTACATTCCCGGCACCCTTCGATACGAGGTTCTGAAGCGCGCCCATTTTCGTTGCGAGCTATGTGGGATATCGGCCGACCAAAAGGCGTTGGAAGTCGACCACATCCTGCCCCGAAACAAAGGCGGCAGTGACGAGGCCATCAACCTTCAGGCGCTTTGTTATTCCTGCAATGCAATGAAGCGAGATCGCGATGACACTGATTTTCGGGGCATGGCCAAGAGCTACGCTCACAGATGCGATGGATGCGCGTTTTGCGAAATCCCCGGCGAGCGGGTGGTTGCTGAAAATGAACTGGCTTATGCCATTCGGGACGGCTTTCCGGTCACCCAGCATCATACTTTGATCATCCCGAAACGGCATGTGCCGGACTATTTCGACCTTCATCAGCCAGAGTTGAATGCGGTACAGCAACTCCTCCAAACAGAGCGCCAAACTGTCCGCGGGCTGGATCGGTCTGTCGAAGGATTTAACGTGGGCATCAATGCAGGCGAAGTTTCGGGACAGACCATTTTCCATTGCCACATTCACCTTATCCCTCGCCGTGCTGGCGATATAGAAAACCCTCGTGGTGGGGTCAGGGGTGTCATTCCTGAGAAGCGAATTTACTGAGAAGCTTTAGGCAAAAGCTGCGCCTGAACGGCGCATTGCATACTACCTTTTCTTGACAGACCGATAGGCGAGAAGGTGCCAAGCCTTTTTGATCCCTTCTGGCTTTCCAGATAGATGGCCAGAAACCAAATCGAACTGTTGTTTCTGACATGTTTTGAGGTTGGCCCAATATGCCGGAGATCCCCGTGAAGAAACTTGCTGCTATTCTGTTATGTTCAACCCTTGCGGCTTGCTCGGGTTCCTACCGCGACACCTCGGTCACGATGGACGTCGTGGGCAAACTAGACGTGCAGAGATACACCGGAGTGTGGTTTGAGTACGCCCGCTTCCCGGTGTTCTTCCAGCGGGGATGCACAGACACAACGGCTGAATATCAGATTATCGCCGAGGATACGGTGTCCGTTTACAACCGCTGTCTTGTTGAAAATGGCACGAGGGTAAAGGACATCACCGGCCAAGCCACAATTGAAGATGTTGGCAAACTCAAGGTCAGCTTCCCACAGGTTCCCTTTGTCAAATCGCCATACTGGGTTTTGTGGGTGGACGATGAGTATGAGGTTGCCGTTGTTGGGGTGCCCAATGGAAGCGCCGGTTGGATCCTATCGCGCAGCACGGAACCCAGCCAAAAGCATATCGACAAAGCGCGATCTGTTTTGACGGAAGCCGGATACGATGTGCCCAAGCTGGAAGTGACGCCCCACGCTTCCAAGTGACGTAGGAAACGAGCGAAGAGGCGACCGCTCCGGGGCGGGGCCGTTAGAAAACGTTGGTCCTGAAACGCCCCAGCCAAACCTTTCACGTTTCCGGCAGCAGCCCGCCGCGCCCGACACACACACACACGCGAAACCTCTGTCAAAAGAGCCATATAGAGATATTCTATATGGGGAATTTGACGATAAGAGCCGGCGCATTCGGGACCGACATTATGGTCAATGAAGCCAGCGCATGTTTTGGATCGAATTCTCCTTAACTGCATGGCGATCTTTGCCTTTTGCAGATTTCAAATCTCGCAACAACTGCTCGAGCTCAGCCCGGTTCAATTGCCGCCTTTCGACAAGCGATTGGGCCACACCTTCAAGCAAATATTCATTTTCGCCGATGGTCTTTTGAGCAAGATGGTTTGCGGAGCGCAGCCGCGACTGAACGCGGGCTGCCAGGTCGCGATCTTGAAGCATATCTTGCAGGTTATCCATGGACACCGGGTGCCAAATCAAATTGTCGTTGGACAAACCGAATTGTGTTTCGGCTTGGACTGCAAACATGGTGGCCTGAGCAAGATCGCTTTTGTCGCCCGCGCCGGCACCTGACGAAACACTACCCAGGCAAGAAAGTTCGGCTGCGCGTCCAGCCAACAAAATAGCGAGGCGATTTTCCAAGCTTTGAGTTTCATGACCGAATTTGTCCAGCTCAAGGTCAACTCGACCACCTCTCGGTGAGATCTGGGCCATTGTCGGCAATCCGGCGAGAAGTGCGTGCGCAACCACGATGTGGCCGGCCTCGTGGATTGCCATCCTATACAGCATCTTGGAAGGCAGTGGCTTCGCAAACTTCTCAAGCGCCGTCTGGAGGTGTTGGATCGCAATTGGGCGTTTATCCTGGCGGGCGATGGAACGGGCCTGACGCACAAGCGCGGCGGCATCCGCGCCCGATTGCCCAAGCATTTCTGCCGCCACTGCGTGAAGTTCCTGCTTGCTGATTGTCGGTCCAGCATCTGCGGACAAGATCTCTGTCAGCGCGCCCCTATCCGGAAGAGGGATGTGGACTTTTTGGTCGAACCGCCCAGAGCGCAGTAGTGCAGCATCCAACTTGCCCGAGTAGTTTGTTGTGCCGACCACCAAGACGCCATCCGTCTTTTCGGCGCCCGCCAGCTGTTCAAGCAGGCCATTTAGTGCCGCCCGATTGTAGTTCTCGTTATCGCTCTTGTTGGTTGCGCGATCTGCAAAACTATCGATTTCATCGATCAGCAAAACGGACGGCGCATGGCGCTTTGCCTCCAGGAAATCATCTCTCATTGCAGCGAGGAAATCGCCAAGATGGCCCTCCGCTTGCCAAGCAGCATAGCTTGCGCCAACAAAATGCGCCCCTGTCGCTTCTGCCAATTTCTGCGCGACAAAGGTCTTCCCGACACCCGGAGGCCCATCGAGTAGAAGGTTGTTAGGGATATCTGCCCAACTCAGGTGACCGTCAGAGTATGCTTGGATGTCATCCACGAGACGCTTCAACGGCGCCCGCGCGGCCCCCAGGCCTTTGACGTCATCCATGGCTTCTGGGTTGGCTTTTGTGCGCGTCGTCAACTTATTCAGTTGCAGGACAAATGCCATCAGCTTGGGCGTCCGAAGAGCCAACATAATTTCATTAGCTGAGATCTGAGCCAAAGCATCATGGGATGGCATCTGATTAAGCGCCTTTGTCATCAAAGCTGTACATTGGCGGCCGTGCATCATGGCATAGAGCATCAAGATCATGCTCCGTGACAATGGGCTCAGGGAAATGATCTTAGCGGATTTCTTGCAAAAGGCGTCCGGCAACACTTCGATACTTGGCACGATTACAATCAACGACGCTGGTTCCTTCGCGGCCAGAGCCAGCGCTTCATTGAAATCGCTTGCAGTCTTTGCTGGCGTGGTCTTGCGCCAGCGCGACTTGTAGCACACGATTTTTGGCTTGGTTGCATCAGGGTTGTTGCTACAGATCGCGGGGATCAAACCATCGCTAAACGCGTCTCCTGTGGCTTCCACCCATTCACTTTCACCGGTTTCAACAACTGTCAGCGAAAATGGGCGACGCAACTGGCCTGCAATCTGATCGCGTGTGTCCTTCCATGCCGCGCAAACACGGATCAATGAGGCAACGGCGCAATAGTCCCTCGCGTACTGCTTTGGCATCGAATCCTCAGCCGGTGCATCCTCATCAAAGGCATCCCACCCGGACTTTCGGTTGGCGGCTTTAATCAGGCTCTCGTAGGCTGGCTGGAACCACCCATTCAAACGCGGGTAGAAGAAAGATGTATAGACTTGGGGCTGCATGGAGATGCCCTTTCAATACTCGAAATCTGGAAACATCGCAGCCGAACGGCTGCGAACACGCGATAAGTTCAGGCGTGTATGCGTTTCTCAGGTAGCGGCAGAGTGCGCTTGGATTTCGAGTTGTTTGAAGGCACGATTTTCTCCCTTGGGGAGATTGAAGTATGCATGGCGCTCCGAAATGACAAGTCTTTTCGAATGTGCGCTTGCGTATCTTTGTTGCAAGCCTCTCTCATGAAGCAAAAAAGAAGCACGAAAATTATCTAATCTGCCGAAGGCCTTACCTTTGGTGGTTGTGTTATCTTCATCGCTTCTTGCGGGTGTTCTTGGCGAGCTTCCGAATTACCAATGGTGTCGCGACGTGGTCTGCCTCGGGTGGTGTTAGATGCTGGGGAGCATCTGCATTCGTGAGCAAGGGAATGTGATCTGCCGTGGCACCTGCATTTCGACGAAGCTTCGTGAAACGATCAGGGACAACTTCGCTCCCGCCGATGCTTGGGCACAGCGGGAGCGCACGATGAACTTGGGTTCATCGCCATTTTTGAAGTCTTGGTATTATCAAAAGGTTATGAGCTTGCTGATTAGACAAAACTCGAAGACCTGAGCCGTGCGTTGAACTCTCGGTTTGGGCCAGTCAGTGGGTCACCCAAATGTGGATTGGGCAATCACCAGTCTGAATTCACGCAGCCTCCTTTGGCCGAACAGAGATGCCTTTTAGTGCGGTTGCAACAATGTCGGCGCGGGCGGCTTCGGACACTTTGAGCTGCCAGTGTTCTTTTTGGTTGCACCAAGCGTGGTCGCGTTCAGCTTCAACCAGGCGCCATTGAACTTTGCCTACATTCTCTTCCTGCGCCTGCGGAAAGATGGCATCGCCTCCGAGTTGATAGAACGATTTGTCAGGAAGTGGTTCGCGCTCTCACTCTTGACCGCCAGATATTCGGGATCGATGGAAACCCGCTTTGACCAGGACATTCGACAGATTTCTGAGATGGGAATGGGGGAATATCTCGAAAGTATCGAGAAAGCGGTGCTCTCGGATGCCTTTTGGGAAGTTGGTTTGGTGCAAGCGCTTACAACGTCAAATAGCAAACATCCGGCTTTCAGGACATTTCTTGCGTCTCAGGTGAAGTCCAATGCTAGAGGCTTTCTGTCAAAAGAAATCACAGTGCGGAGTATGTTGGAGCACAGAGGCGATGTTCACCACATCTTCCCCAAGGATCACCTGAAAAAGACGCTTGGCCTTACGCAGTCTCAATACAATCAAGTCGCCAACTTGGTCTACACACAGCAAGAGATCAACATTGCCATCGGAAATGCGCCTCCTAGTGAGTATGTTTCAGATTTGCGGAAACAATGCAGTTCAGGAACCGCAAAATACGGAGGGATCGTAGTCTACGCGGATCTTGAAGAGAACTTCACGGAGAACGCAGTTCCGCTTGGACTTCTGACGGGCGAATTTGCGGACTACCAGGAATTTTTGAAGCTGCGGCGTCAATCTATCGCGAAGACGTTGAAGGCATACTACACGTCGCTTTGAGCACTGATTGTCTCGAGCTTGCGTCTCTCAGTTCGACGCTTTGATTTCTACGAAGGCCCATTCAAATTGCTGCACATTTTGCTGCACATATTTCGTGAAGCCCCATTGCAATATTCCTTTAAGTATAGGTAAATTATAAATAAAATTCTGAACGAAAAAGATGTTGGCGGACTTCGTCTCCGCCACCTACCAAATTTCGTAGATGCGGAAATATCAACGACTTATCGGTTGGTTGTCGCACCGACCAGATGACTTGGCTTTGGGTGGTTGGGCCATTGCGACGTCAGACACACCTGAATTTCTCTATCTTAGACAGACATCTCGAGCCGGGCGTCCGGGAAAGACCTGATGACGGAAGCGGCTCGTGATTTTGGCAGCGCGCACAATGTCGTGGAAAGCCCGTCGGCTACGGCTGCGCTGGGCGCGGACACGGAAACGACCCGTTCTGATTGCGGGGCGGTTTTGGGGTTCAGGATATGCCCAAAGGTATCGGTTAACATGAGGCTGCCAGCGTCCGAAGTTGCCACTGCCCGGTCGCGCAACTGGATGGATTTGCGAATCTCGCCACCAGGCCCGGCCAGGCCTACCTGCCAAGGTCGACCATCACTGTGCCGACCCAGTGCGGTGATTTCACCCATGTCTACAAGCACATCTCGCAAGCCATGCACCGCAAGTAAATCCGCAACGCGGTCGGTAATGGCCCCTTGCGCGATGCCGTTTAACGTTAGGGCAGAATAACCGGGCCTGGGTAATCGGATCGCGTCGGGTTGCGCTACGACACGGGCCCAACCGATGGTGTTATGTGCCACACGGATCTCGGACTGCGCCGCGCTGGTCGCAAGTGCTGACCACAGGGCCTGAATGGTCGGGTCAAACGCACCATCTGAGGCGTCATGGAGGGCCGAGCATAGGCTAAATACGTTCAACAGTTCGGGCGCGGGGGCCTCCAAGTGGCCATCGCGGTTCAGGCGACACAGCTCGGAATGCGGGCGGTACAGGCTGAAGATGTTCTCGAGCCGGTTCAACTCGGCTTCGACCGCAGCAAAAACCGGCGCGGCTTGCGCGTTGGTCAGACCTTCTAGCCGCAGACTTGCCGGAGCCCCCAAAGCGACCCCGCGCCAATGGGCGACCGGAGCAGGCGACGCTCCTACGGGAAGGGCCGCGCAAGCCGCTGATATGGTCAGGAACCGGCGGCGAGAGAGAACGGTCATGACGGCGTCTCCAGTTTCAGGTCAAGATCGACTGGGCCAAGGACTTCGGTATCGGGAATGTCGGACAGTGGTAGAAGTGCGCCACCATACTGAACGATGAAGGCTTCGGCATCGGAGGGGTTGGCGAAGGGCACCACCTCGCGTGCGCCCATGCCGCCAGCAACATTGGCGCCGACCACGAAGGTTGCACCGTCAGCTGCGATCCAGTTGGAGATACCTGGCTGCCGCCAGTTGGGGGCGATCCCCATGTCGCTGACATAGACGGCGGTGATTTCGGCATCGCGCTCGGGACTTTTGAGATAGGCCACCATGTCACGTACCTGCGCAAAGAACAGTGGCGTGGGATATCCCTCCAGATGGATCTGCCCTTTGGGTCCGCCATGTTCAGGAATGTTCATCTGGCAGAAATAGCTTAGCGCATCCGGGGTCAGGTCAACCGGATCGGGGGCATCGGCCACTTCTTCCTTGCAGGCAATCAGCGCGACAAATGCGAGCAGAGCAAGATGCTTCATGGCTCAACCCTCCGAAATGCGGCGCGGGCGAGGGCAAAGCCCAGCACCGGCCAGATCAGAAGCGAGGCAGGCGCAGCCCAGACCGGCAGGGCTTGTGCCGCGCCTGTCATGCCGGATGCCATCGCCACGCCTTCGGTTGCAGCGATGTTCCACAAACGAAATGCGTCAGCCGGGTTGGCTACCATCACCCATGGAAAGACGGATTGGGTGAAGGTGCCGCCCTTGTCCATGACGACGGCCCCCAACAGGCCCAGATCATAGAGGACGACAAAAACCAGCCAGAGCCCGGCCGACAGACCTGCCGCCGCCGTAGCTCCCTTTGCCAGGGCGGACAGCAGGTAACCCAGCGCCAGAAAAACGGCGCCCAGCAGGATGGATGTTAGGATGAGGCGGGCCAGCGCCATCAGGCTTTCCGGCCCCGCGCCGCCAAACAAGGCCGCCACCGCGCCTGCGGTGCCAAAGCCAACTGTCATGGCGAAGGCCAGCGCGGCCAGATGGGCGGCAAATTTGCCCAACAGGATTTCTCCGCGCCCCGCCGGATAGGACAGCAGCAAAGACAGGCTGCCCCGATCCACGTCGCCGGCAATGGCGTCGAAGGCAATCATCAGCGCCAGCAGCGGGGCGAGGTAGACCGAAAGCGTGGTCATCGACGCCACAGAAACGGTCAGCATGTCGACCCCCAACGTGCCGGTTGGGGCACTGCCTGCAAAAGTCAGCGCCAAGGCGAACAGCACCATGATCAATGTTGCGACCAGCAGCCAGCGGTTGCGGCGCAGGATCAGCATCTCGGTTCGGGTGATGGCGAGGAAGCGGGTCATTGCAGATCCTCCTGTGCGTAGTGGCGATAGAGGTCTTCCAGTTTGGGCGGGGTCATCTCCACATCTGCCACCGCGTCGCCCAGCCCGGCGATACGGCGCAGGGCCTCCATCTTGTCATCGGGGCTGCAGAGCAGTTCGACCGACGCGCCGTTGATCCGGTTACCGCCCAGTTCGGCGGCCAAGGCATCGGGATTGGCGCTGGCGCGGACCCGCAGGCGGATAGGCAGACCGGCCAGTTCCGACAGGTTGGTCAGCGTGTCATCGGCCACCATCCGGCCCTTGCGCATGATGGCAATGCGGTCGGTGCGGGCTTCGACTTCGGTCAAGGCGTGCGAGGCGATCAGAACGGCGGTGCCTTGTGCAGCCAGTTCGTCGATGATGGCGTAAAGATCCTGCCGTGAGATCGGGTCCAACCCGCTGGTCGGCTCGTCCAACAGCGCCACCTTTGGCTGACCCAGCAGCACTTGCGCCAAACCCAGACGTTGGCGCATCCCTTTGGAATAGGCCCCAATCCGGCGGTCCAGCGCGTCGCTCAGACCCACACGCTCCAGCAAGCCGGGCACATCAGCTTTGGCCCCGGATAACTGAGCAAACAGGGTCAACTGCTCGCGCCCGGTCAGGACCGGGTGGAATGACACCGCTTCGGGCAGATAAGCCGTTTCCCGCCGCGCCTGCGCGCTGCCGGGGCTGGCGTCTCCGATTCGAATGGCGCCGCCGTGGATCGGCGTCAGGCCAAGGATGGATTTGATCAGGGTCGATTTGCCCGCCCCGTTGTGGCCCAGCAGCGCGACGCGCTGGCCGGGGGCAAGGGACAGGGTGATATCGCCAAGAACGCGGGTTTTCCCTCGGTCCTTGAAAACATGGTCGATAGTCAGGGCCTTATCCGTCATGAGGCACCTTTTTCATAGCTGGGGGTTCAGGGGCTTGCATCAATGGGTTGCTGTCCATCACACCGCCCGGCAACAGTGCCGGGAAGGCCGATTGTGACCAGCGCACCAGCTGCACGGCAGGGGAGCCGAGCAGCAGTTTGGCTGCAGGTTGGGTCCACAGCACATGGTCCATCGAGTCATTGGGGCGATAGGGCGCATCGGCGATGCCGTTGCCATCCACATCATAGGCTGCGAAATCGGACCAGTAGTTTCCGCGCCCGTCTTCGGACCACTCGACCCATTTGGTCGAGACGTATTTCACTTGCGTCCGGTTTCCGATGAAAGAGTTGCCGACGATCCGATTGCGTTCGGACCCGGCGGTAAAGTGGATGCCGATGCCGCAACCCTGGAACCAGTTGTCGGTGAATTCATTCTTGTTCGAGTTATAGAGGAAGGTGCATTTCTCTTTTGCACCCTTCACTACATTGCCAGTGATGGTGCTTTTGTTGGCGTAGTTCAGCATCACGCCATGTTCACGGTCACCGATTGAGACATTGTTGGCTACAGTCACATTGGTCGTGAACATCACCGCGTAGCCCAGATCATTGCCGATCGAGACATTGTCGCTGACCACCGAATTGTCGGCATACATGTAATGCACAGCAAAACGCAGATCGCGGAACAGGTTGCCGGTGAAGGTGTTCTTCTTGGACGAGTTCACGAATATCCCGTCGCGACCATAGCGAATGTCGTTGTCTTCAACCCGCGCACCCGGCGCGTTCCAGACATAGACACCATTGCCACGGTCGTTCATGCGCTGGTCTTGCCGCCCTTCGATCCGGTTGCGCCGAACGATGCTGTCCTTCGCACCATGAATGTCGATGCCATAGAGATTGCCCAGCAGTACGTTATCCTCGACCACCGGCGCTGTGGCCATTTTGGTCAATTGGATACCACTGTCGATCCCGTCATGGTCCGAGCCTGAGCCAATGACCGTCAGTCCGCGCACGATCACGCCCGGCCCGGTCACAGTGATCACGCTGCCTTCGCCTTGTCCGTCGATTGTGGCCTGTCCCAGCCCGTCGATTGTAACAGGCCGGTCCAGAACCAAGGTTTCGGCGTAAACGCCGGGGCTCAGGCGGAGGGTGTCTCCATCCGCCGCCTGCGCCAGTATCTCGTTGATGGCCCCCGCCCGGTTGGGCACATCCCAATCCGCCGCCCAAAGGGGCGAGCCGAGCAGGAGCGGTATGAGCAGGGACCAACGCATGGCTTATGCGCTCCGCGGCTCAACAAACATCCGGCCGCGCATTTCCATGTGCAGCGCGTGGCAGAACCACTGGCAATAGTACCAGTGCACGCCCGGACGGTCGGCGATGAAGGTGACCGAGGCGGTGGCCTGCGGCCCGATTTCCATCGCGATGCCGAAGTTCGACAAGCACAGCCCGTGGGTCACATCATCCACGTCATCCAGGTTGGTGACATAGATGGTCACCTCGTCGCCCTGTTTGACGGTGAATTTCTCCATGCTGAAGATCGGTGCCGTCGAGGTCATGTAGACACGGACCTTGTTGCCATCACGGATCGGTTCCTCGGCGCCTTCGTCCAAGTCAACGCCATCAGCCGCAGCCTGCTGGCGCGCATCTTCCCACATCGGGTCGTTGCGATCCCAAACATTTACCGGGTTCACCTTGGACCGATGCACGAGGATCGAGTCATGCGGTTCCGCGAAGGTCGGGCCGTCATGGACCACCTTCATCTTGTCGCCCGAGATGTCGATCAACTGCTCGTTTTCAGGCTTGAGTGGCCCAACGTTCAGGAAACGGTCTTTCGAGAACTTGTTCATCGAAATCAGCCACTTGCCGTCGGCCTCAGCCGTCTCACCCATAGAGGTCGAGTTGTGGCCCGGCTGATATTGCACATCCACCTTGTCGAGGATCGGGTCAACGTCCGCGCCACCATACGCCTCGATGGCCTTGGCGATGTCCCATTTCACGACCTGGCTGTCCAGGAACAGGGTGGTGAAGGCGTTGCCCTTGCCGTCGAACGCGGTGTGAAGCGGGCCAAGACCCAGCTGCGGTTCTGCAACGATGGCCGAACGCGGATCGGCGTTGTCAGCAAACAGCGCGTCGACTTTCTCGACATCAATCACGGAAACAGTCGGCGACAGCTTGCCGTTGATCATGATGTGTTTCTTGTCGGGCGCGGCGTTCACGCCGTGCGGCGAGTTTGGGATCGGGATATAGCGGGTCAGGTTGCCGTCGGCCTCTTTACGGCCATCCACGACCTTGACGCCGTTCAGCTCCTGATAGTTCCCGGCAGCCACGGCCTCTTCGATGGCTTTCAAGTTGAACACGACCACGTGGTCCAGTTCATTCTCGGTCATCTCGGCCAAGTTCATACCCATTTCCGAGTTGTACGAGGTCGAGAAGGCGTATTTGCCCTGATAGTCGCAGTCCGTGTTGTCGAGGTTGCCCGAGACCATCACCTGCCACGCGATTTCCATCGTATCACCGTCAATGGCGGTGAAGATGTTCACGTATTGCGACGGATCGTCGAGGATCTGGCCGTCATTGACCAGTGGCGCCTCATGCTCACCATTGGCAAAGATGTAACCGGTGCGTGGGTATTTCTGCGGGCGCAGGCCGTGGATGTCATGCGCGTTCGGGATCTCGATGATCTTGTCGCATTTCATCACGTCGCAGCGCACACGGGCCACGCGGGTGTTGGCCTTGTCATTCATGAACAGATAGCGGCCGTCATAGGTGCCATCGGTGAAGGACATGTGCGGGTGGTGCAGGTCGCCGTTGTCGTAAGTAACCTTGCCGTTTGCGGCTAAGTATTCCTTGGTTTCGGGCAGCAACCCTTCGGTCAGAACCTTCAGGGATTCATTGGTCTGACCCCAGCCAGTGGCCGAGCAGCGGTTGAACACAGGCACGCGCATCAACTCGCGCATGGACGGAACGCCTAGGATACGCAGCTCACCGGTCTGGCCTGAGGACCAGAAGCCGTAATATTCGTCCAACTCGCCCGGTTCCAGATGGGCGTTGGCGGCGGCGCTGGCTTCGCGGGCGGTCATCAGGGTTGAACCCAGACCGGTTCCTGCAATCACCGCACCAGTGGCGGTTGCCCCCAGCATCCCGCGGCGTGTGATGTTCAGTTTCTTATCGTGTTCCGACATGATCGTTCCTCCTTTTTTAGGAAACGGATTGCGGTTTGGCGTTCGGATGGTTCGCCGGTGGTTGTCCGAGTGGGGTCTTCATCTGGACCGACCCTGTCTTGGCCCGCCGTTTGAGCTGGCGGATAACGACGGGACATTTGTCCTCGGACTGGTAGAGCACCTGACAATGCAGGCAGGTGACGCACTCGTTCGGATTGATCTCACCGGTGGGGTGGATCGCCTGAACGGGGCATTCGTTGGCGCAGGTCTGACAGGGGGTGCCGCAATCCTTGTAGCGGCGCAGCCAGTCAAACATGCGGATACGGGCAGGGATCGCCAGCGCCCCGCCCAGCGGGCAGAGATAACGGCAATAGAACCGTTCGATGAACAGCCCGATCCCCAGCAGGGCCAGCGCAAAGACCACAAAGGGCCAGTCGCGCATGAATTTCAGAATGATCGCGGTCTTGAACGGCTCGATCTCGGCATATTTCTCGGCCAGCGGGATCGAGACAAAGCTGATGCCGAAGAGCACAAGGAAGATCATGTATTTCGCGGGCCAGAGCCGTTCGTTCAGACCCCAGGGTAGGGTCCATTGCGGAACGCGGAAGGCGCTGGCGATCTTGTTGGTCAACTCTTGCAAAGCGCCAAACGGACACAGCCAGCCGCAATAGGCGCCTCGGCCCCAGAACAGCAGGGCGGCTGCGACGGCGAACCATTGGATGAAGACCAGCGGGTCAAGCAGGAAGGCATCCCAGCTGAACCCGGTGCGCAGGCTGCCTGCCAGCGCCATCAGATTCACAACGCTCAGTTGCGCGTTGGCGTACCAGCCGATGAAGAACAGGGTCATGGTCAGGAACCCGATGCGGAACCAATAGAAGACGCGCGGGTTCATGGTGGCGTGGAACTGGAAGAAGAAGGTGGCGGTCAGCACCAGCAGCATCACGCCCAGAACGGCGATTTCGACCGTGCGGTCTTTCCAGATGCGCTTCCATAGGGCGGCTTTGGCGGCGGCTTCTCCGGTGGCGTCATCGACAACGGCGGGGGCAGCGACGGGCAGCAGGTACTGCTCGGGCAGTTTGTAGCCCAGATCGAAGGTGAGAAAGGTTTTCTCAACCGCGCCAACGGCCCGTTGTACCAGCAGTTGCAGGCGGAAGGGCTCGGCCGGGTCAAACTCGGCATCGGCGGGGATTTTGAAGATATCCAGCTCAGTAAAGCTGGGTGCATCCGGCGCCGCGACGTCACCCAGGCGGCGCTGTTGGCGGTCGAAGAAGCGGACCGAACTGTCGCCCTGAATCAGCTGTATCCGGTCGAAGATTCCGCCGCGAACATAACCCGACCCTTTGAAGCTGTAGGCTCCGCGTCCCAGCACCAAAACGGCGTGTTCACCTTCGTCCAGCCAGTTTGTCAGGTTTTGATATTCAGCCTCACCCAGCAGGGATTTCCCGATCGATGGCACGGATACCAGCGCCATATGCATGTCGATGAAGGTGTCGTCCGGTTCACCCGGTTCGGGGCGTTTGATGGCGCGTTGATCGCCGGTAGCCTCGAAGGCCGCGTTGACTTGCCCTACGTCCAGTGTCAGCCGCCGGATCGAACCGTCCCCAGACAGTGTGGTCCAGTCGTACACCGCATCTTGCGCCACATCGACTTCGCGCTTCGGTCCGTCGGCCTGCACCGGCGACAGCCCACCCAGACCCAGCGCGCGAGCCACTTTGATGCCGCCGCGCACGAGGCTGTCGTCGATCACCATGATGGTTACGGTCGCGCCTGAGATAATGTCGAGGTCATGCCCCTCGCCACCAGTCTCGGCTTCAACCTTCAGATCCAAACCGGCATAGCCTTCGGTCAACTCGACCATGCGCGAATTGGGAATGCCGATCAGAACGATGGGTTCCGAGTGTTTGACCAGTTTCACCCCGGTCAGAACCGCGTCGGCATCAATGGCGGCAATCACGTGAATGGGCTTGCCGGAATAACCGGTGGTGCCGACGAAATCAGAGGTCAGGAAGGCCCAGGCCAGAGTCTCGCTGCCCTTAAGCACAGGGGCAACAGGCACATCGTCGCGCACGGGGCCAAAGGCATCGGCACCGGGAACCAGATCGGCGGGGTCAATGTCAGGCAGGAAACTGGCGAGGCTGTCGGCATTGGCGCTGATCGCCATCAGGCAGGACAGGACAAAGGCCAGCAGAAATTGGATTGCGCGACTTACGACCATGGCGCACCTCCGAAAACTTTGGTGGATGCCATGGACGCGCGCAGGGCGCGTTCAGTTATTTCTTGGGTCGCGCGCGGGGGACCCCGGGTTTCAGGCCATAAGCGTTTCACGCTGTAGACTTGCACCAAATCGTTAATTTCACACCGTGCGGTGTGAACCAGCCCATCACGGGTCAGGACTGGCAAGTCCGGCACCGGGGCAGCCGATGTGACGGCGCACAAGGCGCAGTCGGCGCATTTCGGACAGGGCGCGGTTGGGTCGTCGGTCTCCTCCTCAAGGTTAACCTGAACCCAGACCGCCCCTGCCTCCGAGCAGATCTCCACCCACATGCTTTGCCCGCGACTCGCCAGCGCCGGGCCAAGCAGCTGCAACAGCAGAAGGAAGATGCCCGCACATGCACATAGAGCGCGGGACGCGCAAACAGCTGAAATGTGCAGAGGGTTGAGGGCGGGCATGGAGCATCCAACTCGGCAATCGTTCCCTGAGTTCTAGGACGCTCTCTCGATTCGAAACTTGACTTAAGTCATTTGTTCGCAAACTGCCCGAAAATTAATCTTTATGATTTTTTCATTTGATAGCAGATAGTTAGTCGTCTGCTTCATCCATCAACCCACGAACCCAGCGACCGGCCAGCCAGCATGCAGGTACGCCCAGTGGGATCGACCACAGGATCGCGCTGACCGGTTCGATCACGCCAAAGCCGGTGCTGTTGGCGATCAGTCCGGCCAGAAAAAGGTTGATGGCCACGGTCAGTGCCGTGGCCGGATAAAGCAGAATGGCCAGCTTCCAGACAGGCCATTTGCCGTCAGTGGCTGGTGCCTTCCGAGAAGGTGATTTTGTTCCAGACATTGTACTTCCCAGATGGTTTGCGCATTGGCAGGCGGCGGACCTCTTCCAGCGTCTGCACGTCATAGACGATCACCGCGCCGTCATCTTCCCAGATCGAAACCAGCGCGTGGCTGCCGTTTTTGGTGAACTCGACATGGGCCACGGTTTTGCCGGGAGCTGGGCGCAGGGTTTTGACGATCTCAAGGCTTTGCTTGTCGATCACATGCATCGCGTCCTTGTTGGGGCCAAAGAACACATCGGCCCATACGTAGGGCGAGTTTTCATGGCTGCGCATGAAGAATCCCGGCCCCTCGGTTTTGATCCGTTTGACGGTTTCCCATGTGCTCATGTCGATTACGGACACGGTGCCATCGGTCAGATGCGGTGTGGCCATGACGGTCGTATCGCCATACTGCCACGTGATGCCCGAGCCCAGATGCGGCATGCCCGGCAGGTCCAGATCGGCCACTTTCTGACCGATGACCAGATCAATCACCTGTCCGCCCTTGCCATCGCGCGAGGCACCCATGACGTATTCGTAGCTCTGGTCGAAAAAGAAATCGTCCAGATAATCGGGCGTGGTGATCTTGCGCACGGGGAACGGATCGGGGTTCTTGAACTGACCTTCGATGCGGAAGTCATGGCCGATTCCGAATTGCGGCGGGTTGGCGCCATAGAAAACCTCCCAAATCTCGGGGACGTCTTTCAGCGCAAGTACGAAACTCTCACGCGGTGGGGCCTGATAAACGGCCGAGACACGGCTGGGGACGCCCTTCTTGCTTTTGACCTCGACCACTTTGGCGACCGAAAGGTCCTCGGTCGACAGCAGCGTCAACGAATTAGGCAGGTAATTTGCAACGGCCACCCATTTGCCGTCGCCAGACATGGCGATGTTGCGACTGTTCAGGCCCGCGCGCACGCGTCCAACCTGTTTCAATGCCCAGATGTCGTATTTCTGAACCCAGCCATCGCGGGACATAATGAACACATAACGGCCATCGGGGCTGAATTTCGGACCACCATGCACGGCAAAGGGGGTCTCGAACCGATCCAGAACCTCGAACGTATCCCCATCCAGAACGCTGACATGGTGGTCGCCGGTCTCAACCGCCAGCGTGATGTTCATCGGGTCGCTGTCCCAGACAGGCGCGTCAACTGGGACGTAATACTCGTCCAGAGTGCGACTGGTCATGATGTCTGCCTCGCCCCATTCCGGGTCGGTCTCCAGCGGAGATTTCAGCCAACCGGCCAGTTCCTCGATCTGCAATGCGTCGAGTTCGTGCGAAAACGCTGGCATTTGCGTCGCGGTGCGTCCTTCGGCGATCACCGCCGCCACGCGCGGGCCGCGCATCCGTTTCAGCGTCTCGGGGATCAGTGCCGGGCCAACCCCGCCCAAACGGTTCTCGCCGTGGCATGAGGCACAATGTTCGGCATAGTCCGACGGGGCGTCGGCCCACGCAGTACCCGCCAGCAACAATGAACAGAATGTGCCGATTTTCAGAGTGTCAAAAGAATTGATGCGCCGGATCATGACGTTTCCCCCGGAACGGCGTGACTTGCAGACGTTCGCCCGCATCTTCTACGCCGATTTCTTGATTTGACAGATAGCAGGCCGGGTCTTCAGCCCAGGGATCGCCGGTCAGTTGCAAGGCCCGAATACGGGTATTGCCGCCGCAAACGTCCTTCAACTGGCAGGCCCCGCAGCGCCCTTTCAGCGGGCGCGGGCGGGTGCGCAGCATGGCGAGCATCGGGTCATCGCCGGTCCAAAGCTCTGAAAACGATCGGGTTTTCACATTGCCGACTGTGTAATCAGACCAATAGGTGTCGGGATGAACCCGACCCAGATTGTCGATATTGGCCACGCCCAGACCGCTGGAGTTTCCGCCCCAAGCGGCCAGATGTTCGCGCACATGCGCGGCTTTCGCATCGTCGAAGTGCGCGCGAACCCAGTTCAGAAAATATCCTGCATCTGCGTCGTTGTTGCCGGTCACAATATCCAGTGGGCGTCCACCCGAGGCGGCCTCCCACGCGCGCTCCAGAAGCAGGTCCAAGCCGTTCCGGGTGCGTAGGTGTTCGGCATCCTCGCCCCGGTTCTTGTCGCCGCGGCCAGCGTAGACAAGGTGAGACAGATAAAATTTGTCGACGCCCTCATCATCGCATAGTTGCAGCAGGTCGGGCAGGTGGTGTTGCGTGCCTTCGGTCAGGCAGAACCGCAGGCCAACCTTGATGCCGCGTTTCTTGCATTCCCGCACGCCACGCAGGGCGTCGGCAAAGGCGCCATCGACCCCGCGGAACCAGTCATTCGTGGCCCCGATCCCGTCCAGCGAGATGCCAACATAGTTGAAGCCCACATCGGCAATCATGTCGGCAGTTTCGTCGTAAATCCGCGTGCCGTTGGTGGACAGCGCCAGCATCGGCAACAGATCGCGGGCGCGTTTGGCAATGTCGAAGAAATCGAACCGGTCCAGCGGCTCCCCACCCGAGAGGATCAGGGCCGGGACGCGAAACTGGCCCAGATCCTCAAGGGTTACCATGGCTTGCTCGTGACTGAGCTCACCCGGGAACGCCACATCCGCCGAGACGGTATAGCAATGGCGGCATTTCAGATTGCAGCGCCGTGTCAGGTTCCAGATCACTACCGGTTTCACCGGGCCGGGGCGGCGTTTGCGCACTGGGGTCGGATTGACCAGTTGGTGCATGTATTCGGTCAGGCGGAACATATCTCAGCCTTTCTTTTTCAGGCGCAGCCCTGTCTTTTTCAGAATGCGCGTGGAATAGAGGATGTCTTTCGCGCGGCAGGCATCGCCCAGAATAGCGGTGATCTGCGCGCGCTTTTCTTCGACCTCATCACGGTCTTTGCCGTGGACCATGGCGAACAGGTTATACGGCCAATCGGGCAGGGCGCGGGGCCGTTCATAGCAGTGGGTTACAAACGGCAGAGCGCCGATCTGGGCACCCAATTCAGCAATTCTACTGTCCTCGACATCCCAGACGGTCATCCCGTTAGAGGTCATGCCCAACTTGTAATGGTTCGGCGCGGCGGCAATTCGGCGGATCACGCCGCGCGATTTCAGGTCGGCCAGCCGGAACAGCAAGGTATCTTCGTCGATGCCGAGGTCTGCCGCCACATGCGCATAGGGGGCGGGCACTAAAGGCAAGCCGCCTTGCAGGGCCTCAATAATCTCTCTGTCTTTCGCGTCAATCATGCCGCCACCCGGAAACCGATGAAGAATTCCTGCAATTTGGGGAAACGGAGAACCTCGATCCCCGTTTCCCGTTCGATGGCAGCGGCGGTGGCCTCGATCCCCTCGGGCGTTTCGGTGGCCAGCACGAACCACATGTTCAGCCGGTGCGTGCGTTCATAATTATGGGCAACCTCGGCATGCGCATTGACTTTGGTCAGGACGGTTTCGAAACTCTCGGTCGAAACCGCCATGGCGCACAGGCAGAACGCGCCACCCATCGCGGCGGCGTCAAAGAACGGGCCAAAGCGGGTGATGATGCGCTCGTCTTTCATGCGGCTGAGGCGGCTCAGCAGGTCGCTTTCCGGGATGCCAAGCTCATCGGCTATTGCGGTATAGGGATGACTGCTCAGTGGCAGGTCGTCCTGCATCCGGTTCAGGATTGCGCGGTCGGTTGTATCCAGTGTCATGCCGCTGCCTCCTTCGGTTGGATCAGTGCGCCGGTCTGTTTGAAGCAGCGCGTCGAAAACAGGACCTTGTGTTGTGCTCCGAACAATTCGGGCAGGGCAGCAGCACCGGCCAGGGTTTCCCGCGCCTCACTGCGTGATCGCGCGTGGATCATTGAATACAGACGATAGGGCCAGACCCCTTCGACCGGGTTGCGTTCGTAACACAGTGTGACACCCGGATAGGCGGCTAAAGCCGGGCCAGCAGCACCGACCTGTTCGGCGGGCATGTCCCACACGACCATGGCGTTGGCCGACCAACCCAACGCCCGGTGCCGCACGATCACGCCAAGGCGCGAGATAATGCCAGCGGAGTGCAAGGCTTCGATCCGGGTCATGACCTGACCTGCATCGCGATCCAGCGACAAGGCCAGAGCGTCGAACGGCTCCACCACCAGCGGCAAGCCGGAACTGAGCGCCTGTAACAATGGACGGTCGCCGTCGCGCATGGCGGTACGGTCGATACGGCGCGGGCCAGGGACGTTGTGGATTTCGCCCGACATGCGGAACCCCAGATCCACGTTGAAAGGTCGCACCAGCCGCAAATCCAGAACGCGCAGCCCGGAACGGCGCGAAATACGGGCCAGAGTGTCGTTCACATGCGCGCGGTCGGGGCCGGTAGCGACAAACCACAGGTTCCAATCGTCCTCGCGTTGGTAATTGTGGTTCACGCCGGGTTCCGCGTCGATCAGGGCCGCGACCTCTTCCAGACGTTCATCCGGGGCCGCAACGGCTGCCAAAGTGCTGGCGGACACCGCTCCCGGTGCAATTGTGGCCCCCACCCGCGTGATCCGGCCGGTGGCGCGCATGCGGGTCAGGCGGTCCAGCACTTCGGCCTCGTCCAGCCCCAGCGCATCCGCCAGAACCTGAAACGGGCGTTCAGTCACAGGGAAATCGCGTTGAAATTCGTCCAGCAGGCGGCGGTCAATTGGGTCTGTGATATGGTCCATCGGTCAAAGCCCCGTTTTGTGCGCACGCGCAGTGAAGAAGATGCCCGAGGGGCTGTCGGCCTCGATTTCGCGCAGTTTTTTAAAGGTATGGGTGTCGTAGACCATGACCTTGTTGGCGTCGCGCACACTGATCCAGACCTCATGGCCGCGCGGCGTGAACTCCATGTGCAGCACCGCCGGACCCGGCTTGAATTCGTGGATAATCTCTTTGCTGACGCTGTCGATCACCTGAATCGTGTCGTTCAGCGGGTGGGCAAAATTCACCCAAACCTGCCGCCCGTCGGGGCGGGCCATGGCAAAGACCGGCTGACCGTGGGTCTGCGTGCGCGCTGTCTCGGTCAAGGTGTCTGCATCGATCCACAGCACCTCGTGATGGCCAACGGCGGGCAGGACGAATTCACGCCCAGTCAAAGCCCAGCCTTCCAGATGGGGCATCTTGTAGACGGGCATTTCTTCCTGTCCGCGCCCGTAGTTGGGCAGCACACGGATGGGTTCGGGGTTGTCGGCCCAAAGGTCCAGTGCGGTCAGACCGTCCTCGCCGAACAGGCCAGTGATATAGGTGCGACCATTGGCGGTGATCAGCGCGTCATAGGGGTTTTTGCCCATGTCGGTGATTTTGGTGGTTTCAGGCTCGCCCTTGGCAAAATCCGCAATCCAGGTCTCGCCCGTGTCCCACATGGTAAAGACAAAGCGCCGACCGGGCGCGTCTACCAGACCGATGGTTTTGCTGTCGGTGGGAATGTCGGCGACCATCTCCAGCGTCTTTGCATCAAAGACACGCACACCGCCGGGTTCATAATTCGATACGGCCACCAGTTCACCATCGTCCGAAATCGCGCCGCCGATGGCGTTGCCCGCCTGCACAACGCGGTTCACGATCTGGCGGGTGACGATATCGACCTTGGTCAACCCGCCGTCCCGCCCGAAAACATAAGCGAACCGTTCGTCCGGCGAATAGACCAGCGAGGCATGGGACAGATCGCCCAACCCCTCGATCCGCGCCAGCGCGACGCGTTCGGATTGGTCGACCAGCAGAACCGATCCCTTGGCGCGTTCGATCACGAGGCCAAGATCTCCGGTGGCGGTGGGTTCGGCATGGGCTGCGGTCATCATCAGGGTGGCGGCAAGGCCAAGGATGAACTGTTTCATTGTGCCTCCTGTTCCAGCAGGTAACGGGCGATCCATTCGGCCTCTTCTTCGCTGATCAGGGGCCGCCAGGGGGGCATCGCGGTGTCGGGAATGCCGTCCAGAATGACACCGGTCAGAACCTCGGTGTCATAGTGTTGCAGGGTCTCAGTCCGCAGATCGGGGCCAAGGCCGCCTTTCAGCGACAGTCCGTGGCATGAGCCGCAATCCTGATGGACCAGACGTTTCAGCGCGCTGGGGTCGATGGCGTCGGCGGCAAAGGCCGATGTGGCGACAAGAACAGCGGTTGTAAGAACGCTGCGAGCCGCCCAGCCCGAGCGCGCCTTGGGCGCGGGGCTCTGGCCGTTGCGTTTTGATCCAAGCCTAGCCATGAGCTTGCTCCAACACGTCTGCCAAAGGCCGTTCCGCATATAGCGACACGACCTTGCCGATGATGAACAGCGTGGGCGCTATCAACTCGGCCTTGCGCGCATCTACCGCCAGCCGGTCCAGTTGGGATACAAGGCGGCGCTCGTCAGTGGTTGTGGCTTTGCTTACGGCCAGCACGGGTGTCGATCCGGGCAGATTCTCGGTCATCAGACCCATGGCGATCTGGCCGATATTGGCGACGCCCATATAGACCACAAGCGTCGACTCGGGGTCGGCCAGGCGCTTCCAATCCAGATCCAGCACCTTGTCCGCCTGACGGTGGCCGGTGACATATTGCACCGAGGTCGCCAACCCGCGATGGGTCAGCGGCACGCCGGTGGAGCAGGACGCGCCTTGTGCTGCGGTAATGCCGGGCGCGTATTCAACCGGGATGCCTTGGGCCATTAGATAAGCGGCCTCTTCCGAGCCGCGGCCAAAGATCATCGGATCGCCGCCCTTCAGGCGGGCCACGATGTGCCCTGCGCGGGCCTCTTCGACAAGGATTTCATTGATCCGATCCTGCGGCACCGTGTGGCACTTGGGGGCTTTGCCAACCGGAATCAGGCGCGCGTTATCAGCATGCAGGTTGAGGATATCTGCCGAGACCAGCCGGTCATAGACAACCACATCGGCCTCTTGCAGCATCCGCAGGGCGCGCAGGGTCATCAGTTCGGGGTCTCCGGGGCCGGCACCAATCAGAAAAACCTTACCGCTCATGTGCAAACTCGCTTGGTCTGAATGTCTTCGGGACCCGGACTTGCCTTACGGCTAAAGGACGTTGCTGGGCGAACCGGGCGTGTCATGAGGGAAGGGTTGCGCATTATCCGTGCGGCTTCCTTGACTAAAGTTAAGGAGCGCGGGATTTGCCCGCGCTCCTTTGATCTTGCCTGTATTTTTGCCTCGGCTCAGGGTTCCACGGTGATCATGCCGATCATGTTCTGCGTTTCCCAATGCGGCCCACATAGATATTCCTGCGGGCCAGCGGTCAGGAATGTCAGATCGACCGACTCTTCAGGAAACAGCCGGTCGCTTTCGGGTTCGCTGCCATCTTTCAGAAGGACCGAATGGCTGGTGCGCTTGTCCACGTTTACCCAACGGACTGTGGTGCCTGCCTTCACGGTCAACTCAAACGGGCAGAAATTGTATTTGTACATCAGCACCACTTCGGCATCTTCAACGGCTGAAGAGGGCTGACCGAACAATTCGACATAGCGTTCCTCGGCCTCGGCGCAGATTTCAGACGCGTCGTCGGCAAATGCGGGCGCAGCCAGAAGCAGCAGCGCGGGAAGAAGGCGGTGGGATTTCATCGTCCATGTCTCCTTTCCAAATGGGGAAGGGGCCGGATTTTCCGGCCCCCACACTTATTGTTTGACCACGTTGATGTTGGCGCCTTCGTTATCCAGCGCCAAGCTGGTGTTCAGCGTTACATGGTGGAATCGCGCGGAGGCAAAGTCATCATGGATGGCAAAGCCAACCGTGTAGGTCTGACCGGGCTCAAGCGGCACGTCACCGGGCGCACCAGAGTTCAGCGGGCGGCTAAAGACCACGGTCCACATACCACCGGACAGCTCTGCCGAGGCGGCGATCTCACCGTCATTGACCACGCGTTGCTCCAGCAGATAGCCGTTGGTGGCGCTGCCATCTGCATAGACGCGCATCAGGTCAAGATAGGTGCCGTC
This sequence comes from Ruegeria sp. AA6, assembly GCF_056542865.1. NCBI lineage: Bacteria > Pseudomonadati > Pseudomonadota > Alphaproteobacteria > Rhodobacterales > Roseobacteraceae > Ruegeria > Ruegeria sp. AA6. The sequence continues at coordinate 13,859 of NZ_JBQGAN010000014.1, read as the reverse complement.
TGCCAGATACTGCTCGATCTGTTCGGCGCTATGCAGCTTGTCCCAACCTCCCATCGGCTTGCCGCGACGGCCCTTAGTATCAACCTCGGTGCGGCTTTCGCTGATGTATTTGGTCACGGTGTCTTGGGCAGTCAGACGACCCGATACATCACCGTTGGCTGCAATTGCCTCTGCACCCGGATCAAACGGCATGTACGTGTTGTCGGCGTGGCACGAGGCCCAGCAGCCGACCTGATCACCCATCTCGATGCCGGTGCCGGTGATCATCATTGCCACCTTGACCTGGTTGTCCGGGTCCATCTTGCCACCATCAACGAACGGAGCAGGGTTGTGGCCCGCATCCGGCCATTGCAGGCGAACATACAGGTTTTCATTGTCATGCGCTGCCTGAACGGTTGCGTCGATCACACCACGCTTGCCAGGGATCGGGGTAGGCTCCAGATCACCACCGGCAACGATCTTGTTGCCGATCGCGTCCAGCTCTGCGGCGTGGCAGGTTGTGCATTGATCTCCGCCCTTGGTCAGCGGGCGCGCGCCGCCGTGGAACTTGCCGTTCTGGACCCACTCGAAAGAGGCTTGACCGGGGTAGAACAGTTTCAGATCGGCGCTGGCCACGGCGTTCCAGTCGATGTTGCTCGCAACATCGCTTCCGCCACCTGCAGACGCGGCAGAGGCCTCACCCGAAGCGTTGGCACGCTCTTCCGCCACGGCGGCATCGACAGCGGCTGCGATCTGTGCCTGTAGGGCCTCTTGCTGAGCCTTCTTGGCGGCTTTCTCAGCCTCGACTTCAGCGGCCTCCAGGGCTTCGATCTTCTCGAGGCTGGCCAGATATTCGGCCGGGATTTCGCGAATGAAAGCCGGGTTCGGCGCTTCCAGCTGTTCCAGATACTCTTCGTCGGCGCGGTCGCGGGCATCCGAGTGCGCGATTCCCTTGTGACAGTCGATGCAGGTCTGGCCCACGGTCATCGCGTTCAGGTGCTGCTGACGCGCGCGGGGTTTCTGGAATTCAGGCATCATCGATTCAAAATCGTGACAGTTGCGGCACTCGCGCGAGTCGGTAGCCTTCATCCGCTCCCATTCATTCATAGCCAGATGCACGCGCTTGGCTTCAAACTTCTCGCGGGTGTTAATCGAGCCAACCATCTTGCCGTAAAGCTCTTTGGACGCCTTGATCTTGCGGATCATCTTGTGGGTCCAGTCCTTGGGCACGTGGCAATCGGAACAGACCGCGCCCACGCCGGATCGGTTCACGTCGTGGATTGTGCCGGTGTATTCTTCGTAAACGAAATCGCGCATCTCGTGGCACGAGACGCAGAATTCCTTGGTATTTGTGGCTTCCATGGCGGTGTTGAACCCGCCCCAGAAGATGATGCCGGCGGCAAAGGCCGCAGCAATGCCGGCCACAGGCATTCCCCACAGGAAATACCGGCGCCAGATCGGTGGTTTCTTATCCGGTTCGGAGGTCATATCCGGGCTCCGTTATGGCTTTCTTGACTGGCCCGGCGTGTCAGGCCGGCGCGATTGGCTGATGGGGAAAACGAGGAAAGGGCGGGCGAGGGGCCCGCCCTTTCCGGTGTTGGGTGTGAACCCGTCAGGTGACGTGGTTCGACCGGTTGTAGACGTTGAACTTGCCGGTTGGGGCAAACAGACCCTTCACGCGGCCGATCTCTTCCAGCGTCTTGGCGTCGAAGATCACGATCTCACCGTTAGGCTCTTTCGAAGTCGAGCGGTTCCACTTGGAAACCCAAACCTCGGAGCCATCTTGGTTGAACTCAAAGTGGACGGCGACGTTGCCTTCCTCTTCGGTGATCTGGATCGTTTTCACGATCTCACCGGTTGCCTTGTCGATGACCTGCACCGATTGCTGAATCTCAGGCTCGGGGTGCTTGGTCTGGTCGGCCCAGATGTAGTCGGATGTCGGGTGGGTCCGAATGAACAGACCGGGACCGTCGGTTTCGACTTCATAGCAGGTCTGCCAAGCTTGATCCGGGTGACCTTCGGGGTCGTTGCCCCAGACAGTCACGGTGCCTTCGCCCAGGTGGGTTGTACCGGCAACAGGACCGCAATTCGGGTCGTCCCAGTTGGCGCCCGGGCCAGGGTGTGGCAGCGGCGCGGTGTCGATCATAGCTTCCAGCTTGTGGGTCTGGGTGTCCACGACCACCATCTTGTTCGACGCGTTCGCGGCGATCTGGAAGAAGCGACCGGTCGGATCGAAAAACCCGTCATGCAGGAACTTGGCGCTGTCGATCTTGTCGATCCGCAGGTTATCCAGATCGGTATAGTCGACCTGCCAGAGCTGACCGAGTTCCTTGACCGCCACGATCCATGTCGGCTCGTTTGGGGTGGTGTAGATGGCGGCCACACGGCTTTCTTCCACGTAATCCCCGTCCACGTTCACACCGCGGGTCGAGACAACTTTCTTGGGCTCCATGGTTTCGGCGTCAACGATGGCAAAGTGCGGGGGCCAGTACCCGCCACCAATGACGTATTTGCCATCACCCGAAACAGCCACGTCGCGGGCGTCATAGGCAATCTTGACCTCGGCAACCAACATGTTTTCAGGGTTCTGCCACAGGTCGATTTTGGTCATCTTGCCGTCGCGGCCCATGGTGTACCAGAAGCGGCCCGGGTTATCCGGCTCTTCCAGCTTATGGTGCTCGGACGCTTTCAGAACGTGTACGGCGTAGCCCGTCGGAATGTGCGCCAGCACTTCTTTGGTGTCGCCGTCGATCACGGCCACTTTGCCCACGTCACGTTCGATCACGACGAAGAAGTTTTCCCAGTTGCGGCCATGCAGAGGCTCGGTCGGGTAGTCTTCGGGTTCGACATAGACCTTGCGGGTCGCCATCATCTGCTCAAGCGACATTTCCGGCGGCTTGGGCGGCTCCATCTGGATATAGGTCGCCATATCGCGAATCTCGTCCTCGGACATCACGTCCGAGAAGTTGTTCATCCCGCCTTCGGTTCCCCAGGCGATGATCTTTTCAAGCCGTTCCTGACCCAGCTTCAGGGTGCCGGATTCGGTGACGGTGCCATCGGCGTTCTTAGTTTCTACCATAGGCTCAAGGCTTTTGCCGGTCGCCCCTTTGCGCAGCACGCCGTGACACCCGGCGCAGCGTTCAAAGTAAAGTTGCTTAGAGGATTCAAAGGCTTCCTTGCTAAGGGTTGGCTCTTCGGCGAGGGCTGGTGCAGCGACGCTGCCCAGCAGCATCGCCAAACCGACCCCAAAGGCGCGGCCAGTTTTGTTGTAGCTGATTCCAAGTGACATGATCACTCTCCATTTGCTGGTGAGGCAGGTCCAAGGGTGAGACATTGCGCATGGGCGCTCCTTGACGAAAGTCAACGCTGGGGGTGCAATTCGCCGCACGGGTCGGAAAAAAAGTAAAAAAACCCACGAAAAATAAGGGTTTTTGGCGCATGTTTTCGCGGTTTTGATTTTGGTTAAGTCCTGCGCGCATGCGGGCTGCTAGGGCTGGGAAAACGGCCAAGGAGAGCAGCAATGTCCACTGTCGTCACCCGTGTTCTCGCAGAGGGGTTTCGGGTTTTCTTCCTGTCTGCCGGTCTATACGGGCTGTTTGTCGGGCTGGTCTGGGGGCTGTGGCTGACCGCGCCATATCTGGCGCCGGATTATGGCATGACGCCGCCGATGTGGCATGCGCACGAGATGATCTTTGGCTATGCCACCGCCGCGCTGGGCGGGTTCTTTCTGACAGCCGTGCCGAACTGGACCGGCGCGCCCGAGGCACGCGCGCGCTTTATCACCTTGGCCGCAGGGCTGTGGCTGGCTGGTCGGATGGCGATGTGGTTTTCGGGGATGCTGTCTCCTGTCTTTGTTGCCGTGGTCGATCTGGCTTTTGTGCCCGTTTTGGCGGCTAAAATCCTGACGCAGTTGCTCCGCCGTCCGAAACCGCAGAACATGATCTTTCTGCTGTTGCTGAGCCTGATCTGGGTCGCGAACCTGCTGGCTCATCTGGAATGGATGGGGGTCACCGCGGATACGCTGCAAACCGGGCTGCGCGCTGGGCTGCTGACCTTGTGTTCAATGATCGCCATCTTGGGCGGACGGATCACTCCGGCTTTTACCCGTAATGCGATGAAGCGCGCGGGCGTGCCCGAGGCGGGCTGGCCGGTGTCGGTCGCCGCATTGGACAAGGCTGGAATGGTCTTGGCTTTGGTTCTGCCGCTGGGCGTTCTGGTTCTGGGCGCCGGGCTTGTTGTCGGGGCGGGCGCGCTGGCCCTTGGTGTTGTTCAGATTCTGCGCATGGCCCGCTGGCGGTCACGCTGGGCTGCGCGGCAGCCGATTCTGTTGGCGCTGCATCTTGGTCTGGGAATGCTGGCGGTCGGATTGATCCTGTGGGGGCTGGCAGTGTTGGGCCTGGGCAATGAAATCGCTGCCCTGCACGTTCTGGGTATCGGCTGTGTCGGCGGTATGACCCTTGCAGTCATGAGCCGCGCCGCGCTGGGCCACAGCGGTCGCGCACTGATCGCGCCTGCGCCGATGGTCGTGGCCTATGGGCTTATGGCCGTGGCGGCGCTGTCGCGTTGGATCGGCGCGGAATTGAACGCTGGATACATGGTGGCGATGCTGCTGTCCGACGGTTTGTGGGTCTGCGCCTTTGCCCTGTATCTGGTCGCAATGTGGCCCGCTTTGACGGGCCCGCGCACTGCCAAAGCGGCCTGAATTTCATTTACTTCCGGCAGTCTTGACTTTCGTTAAGGAGCCACCATGACCCAGCCGCCATTCTGACCAAACTAGCTAATCTGCGCAAAGGAGAGCGCAATGCGAGAAGTCATGACCAAGAGCATGGCGCGCAACATATTCTATGGCGGGTCACTGTTCTTTATCCTCATCTTTCTGGCCCTGTCGGCCCATTCACACCTGTATATCGTGAACTCCGAGAACTCGGCGAAGCTCGATGAAAGTGTGATCCGGGGCAAACATGTCTGGGAAAAGCACGCGTGTATCAACTGTCACACGATTATGGGCGAGGGCGCATACTATGCGCCCGAAGTTGCAAATGTGATGACCCGTTGGGGCGTGCTGGACGACCCGGAATCAGCCTTTGAAACCCTCAAGGGCTGGATGGAAGCACAGCCGACCGGAATTCCCGGTCGTCGGCAGATGCCCAATTTCAACCTCAGCGACGAAGAGATCCGCGATCTGGCGAACTTCCTGATCTGGACCGACAACATCGACGCTCAGGGCTGGCCGCCCAATGAGGCAGGCTGAGAAAGGGAACGGAGCAATGAAATACGAATCCCAAAAAATCGCCTATGCCTACTTTGCGGTGGCTATGGCCCTGTTCGCGATACAGGTTCTGGGCGGCCTTCTGGCCGGTCTGATCTATGTATTCCCGAACTTCCTGAGTGAGCTTCTGCCGTTCAATATCGTGCGGATGCTGCACACAAACTCACTGATCGTCTGGCTGATCCTGGGCTTTTTCGGAGCCGCTTACTTCCTGATCCCGGAAGAGGCGGAACGCGAGATCCACTCGCCCAAGCTGGCCTATCTGCAGCTGATCATTCTGGTAGTCGGCACTTTGGGTGTGGTTGTGACGTATGTGTTCAACCTGTTCGAAGGCAACTGGCTGCTGGGCAAAGAGGGGCGCGAGTTCCTTGAGCAACCCAAATGGGTCAAGGCAGGCATCGTCGTCGCCGCGCTGATCTTCCTTTACAACGTGTCGATGACCGTTCTGAAGGGCAAGAAGACCGCCATCACCAACATCCTTCTGTTGGGTCTGTGGGGTCTGGCGCTGCTGTTCCTGTTTGCCTTCTACAATCCGGGCAACCTGTCCTTGGACAAGCAATACTGGTGGTATGTTGTCCACCTGTGGGTCGAAGGTGTGTGGGAACTGATCATGGCCTCGATTCTGGCCTACCTTATGCTGAAGCTGACCGGTGTAGACCGTGAGGTGGTCGAAAAATGGCTCTATGTCATCGTCGCCGCTGCGTTGTTCTCGGGCATCCTTGGCACGGGTCACCACTACTACTGGATCGGTACACCCGGTTACTGGCAGTGGATCGGTTCGATCTTCTCAAGCCTCGAAGTGATCCCGTTCTTTGCAATGATGGCCTTTGCCTTCGTCATGGTCTGGAAAGGCCGCCGTGACCACCCCAACAAAGCCGCGCTGCTGTGGTCGCTGGGTTGTGCCACGCTTGCGTTCTTCGGTGCCGGTGTCTGGGGCTTCCTGCACACGCTGCATGGGGTGAACTACTATACCCACGGTACGCAGATCACCGCGGCCCACGGTCACTTGGCCTTTTACGGCGCGTATGTCTGCCTCAACCTGGCGATCTTCAGCTATGCGATGCCGATCTTGAAGAACCGCGATCCGTACAATCAGGTGCTGAACATGGGTTCGTTCTGGCTGATGACCAGCGGCATGGTCTTCATGACCTTCGTCCTGACCTTTGGCGGCACCGTGCAGACACATATGCAACGTGTGGTCGGTGACTACTTCATGGATGTGCAGGATCAGATCGCGATCTTCTACTGGATGCGTCTTGGTTCCGGCATCGTCGTGGTCCTTGGTGCGCTGCTGTTCATCTACTCGATCTGGGTGCCCCGGAAAGAGGTCATTGAACCCGGTGCAGCTGAAACCCCTGCGGAGTGATGGATATGGATGGCTCCATGAAACTGACTGAGGGGGCGGCAAACGCCCCCTTCTACCTGCCACAGGGCGATGAATGCGATGTGTTCACCGCCGCTTATAACAACGACCTGCCGGTCCTGCTGAAAGGGCCGACGGGCTGCGGCAAGACCCGATTTGTGGCACACATGGCAGCCCGTTTGGGTCGTCCGCTTTACACCGTGGCCTGCCACGACGATCTGGCCGCCGCCGATTTGATCGGGCGCTACCTGCTGAAAGGTGGCGAGACCGTCTGGGTTGACGGCCCCCTGACCCGCGCGGTGCGCGAAGGTGCGATCTGCTACCTTGATGAGGTGGTCGAGGCCCGCAAGGACGTGACCGTCGTTCTGCACCCGTTGACCGACGACCGGCGCATCCTGCCGATCGACCGCACGGGCGAAGAGCTTGAGGCCGCACCCGGCTTCATGCTGGTGGCCTCGTACAACCCCGGATACCAGAATATCCTGAAAACCCTGAAACCTTCGACCCGGCAACGCTTTATCTCGCTCGAGTTCGACTTCCCGTCGCCCGAGATGGAGGCCGAAGTCGTCGCGCAAGAAAGCGGGCTGGCGCTGGAGCGCTGCAAACCGCTGATCCGGCTGGCGAACAAGCTGCGCGGGCTCAAGGGTCAGGACCTTGAGGAAGGCGTTTCCACCCGTCTTGTTGTCTATGCCGCAACGCTGATCGCGCAAGGCATGTCGACAGATCGGGCCATCCTTGCCGCCATGATCGAACCTCTGACAGATGAAGAGGATATCAAACGCGGGCTCCTCGATCTTGTCACGGCTGTCTTTGGGTGAGGCCGGCCGATGGTCAGGATCGATTTTGAGCCATGGGAACCCGAAGAAACGATCGGGAAACTGTGGCACACCCTTGCCAGCCGCCTCGATGCACCCCAGGTGCATGTTGGAGCCGCGGTCGACCTCTCAGAGGTCGCGGGGCGGCTGGCTGTCCTTTTTCGTGGACTAGGGGGTAGCCCGGGCGTTGAATTGCGCCCGGTCTCACCCGAGGTTTCACGTCACCGTTTGGGATGGCGTCGCCGGTTGGCGACCGAGGCCGAGATGATGCCGCGCGCCTCGTTCGACGGCGAGGTTTTGCGCCTGCCGGATCGGCTGGCTGTTTTCCCCGCGCGCGAAGCAAATGGCGCGCTCTATGTCTGGCTGGCTGCCGCCGCCGCTCATGCCGGGACCCGTATTGAAGAAGATGATCCTTTGCGCGCTGATCTCTTTGCATTGAAAGCCGCGCAGGACATGGTCGAGGTCACGCTGGAAGATGCGCCGGGCTTGAGCCCGCTCTATTCCGAGCTTTGCAAAGGTATCCTGCACCAGCGAGATGTACCGAACCTGCCACCCATCGAAGCGGCTGTCGAGGAACTGGTCTGCAAGATGCTGGGCGATCCTGCCCCCCTGTCCGAGAATGCCGAGCACCTGTGGGCTTTGGATGATACCGTCACCGCCCCACGCAGCTATCAGCATTTCCGCCCGGTCCCCCTGTGGCCAGAACTGCGCGCTGTTGGGTTTTCCGAACATAACGAGGTTGAAAACCCCGACACCGAAGGCCCCCCCGAAGAGTCAGGCGAGAAAACCCACCGCGCGCGACGCCGCAAATCGGATCAGGCCGCGCGCAGTGACAGTTTCATTTTGCACAAGTTCGAGGCCATCCTCAGCTGGGCCGAATTCCTGAACATCAATCGCCGCATCGACGATGACGATCCCGACAATGCCAAGAAAGCTGCCGACGATCAGGAAGAGATCGGATTGGGCCAGATCTCAAAGGCCCCGCCGACTAAGCTGAAACTCCATCTCGATCTGGCGCCCGAGGATGTGAATCGTGAGCGGTTGTCGGGCCGTATCCTCTATCCCGAATGGGACGTGCGCACCGGGCAGTATCTGCCCGACCATGTAAATGTTTTGCTGTCTGATGCAGATATTCGAGAAGATGCCGCCGAGTTCGGCAAAGACCCTGCCACCGCCCGCCGTATCCGCGCTGTGAAACGCCAGTTCGAAGCCCTGCGGCCCGGTCGCGTGATGACCCGAGGCCATCTTGACGGTGATCAGTTGGATGTCGAGGCCGCCGTACGTGCACAGGTCGATCGCAGCGCAAATGGCGAAGGCACGGAACGCATCTGGATGCAATCCCGACCCGAGGCGCGCGATCTGGCCGTTTCGATCCTGTTGGACGTCAGCCGCTCTACCGAAAGCGCCGTCACAGGCCGTGCTGTGATTGACATCGAACGCGAGGCACTGGCCGCCTTGGCGTGGGGATTGAATGCCTGCGGCGACGATTTCGCCATTCACGCCTTCAGTTCGCTCAAACGCCAACGCGTCTACGTACAGCGCTGCAAGCGGTTCGATGAGCCGATGGGTGCAAAGGTCGAGCAACGCATCGCGTCCTTACGTCCGGGTCACTACACAAGGCTTGGCGCGGCTATCCGACATTGTTCGGCTGATTTGGCCAGTCAATCCCGCAAGCGTCGGTTACTATTGGTCATTACGGACGGCAAACCCAACGATCTGGACCACTATGAGGGTCGCCACGGTATCGAGGACACCTGCATGGCCGTCCGCGAGGCGCGCCGGGCCGGGCAATCGGTATTTGGTGTTACCATCGACAAAACCGGCAAAGCCTGGTTCCCGCGTATGTTCGGGCAGGGGGGCTTTGCCGTCATCCCGGATCCGCACCGCCTGACGATGGCCTTACCTCAGATCTATCGCCAACTGGTCGGCGCATGAGCGATACCTCTCTGATCGACGAGCTTCCGGGCGAGTTGCTGATGTGGGTGCTGATCATCTCGGAGCTTCTGGTGTTCGGTGCCGGTATGATCGCCTTCATGGGTGTGCGCCTAACCGACCCGACGGGTTTTGCCGAGGCGCAGTCGCATCTGCATCGCACAGGGGCGGCGTTCAATACCGCCGTTCTTGTCACCTCTGGTTATCTCGCCGCGCAGGCGCTGCACTGGCGTCTGGCTGCCCGCCGCAGAGCGGCACGTCTGGTCCTGATCGGAGCAGCCCTTCTGGGTATCGTATTCCTGATTGTCAAAGGCGTGGAATATGCAGATAAGTCAGCACAAGGGATCACCTTTGAAACGCATCCGTTCTTTCTGTTCTACTATCTGCTGACCGGCTTTCACGCCGCGCATGTGCTGGCCGGTGTGGGCATCCTGCTGGTGGTCGCGTGGCGCGATGACCCGCGCAACATCGAGGCAGGCGCACAATTCTGGCACATGGTCGATCTGGTCTGGATCATGTTGTTCCCAGTGATTTATCTGTTGGGATGAAACCGATGCGCGTTTCTTCATCTTTTTCCAAAAACTCCCGCCGGAGGCTGCGGAACCCAATCACATGCGCCTGGCTCGCTTTAATCGTGCTTAGCGTCGCATCCGCCCTGCTGACCATGCTTAACCTCCCAGCGGTTCTTCTGGGGGGTGGGATATTGATCCTCGCATGGGGCAAATGCCGAATTATCCTTGCTTACTATCTCAGCCTTGAGAACAGCCCTGCCTGGTTGCGAGGGTTCACTTTGGTCCTGACCGGGTTTTCGCTGCTGATCTTTGGCCTCTATCTGATCTGAACAAAAAACGCCGCCCTATTTGGGCGGCAGTTTGCCACGCTCAGGGGCGCATTGAATTACTGCGCGGCCATCGGCATTCGTGCGATCTGACACCGCTGCCACAAAGCTGACAGAGCACCGACAAGATGGTCTATATCCTCGTCCGTATGTACCGGAGACGGCGTAATCCGCAGGCGCTCGGTCCCTTTGGGCACGGTGGGGTAATTGATCGGTTGAATGTAGATGCCGAACTCTTCCAACAGCATGTCCGAGATGAACTTGCACTTCACCGGGTCACCCACCATCACCGGGATGATGTGGCTGGGGTTGGGCAGATGCGGAATGCCCTCGGCGTCAAGTCGGGCGCGAACTTGCGCGACACGCGCCTTTTGCAGATCGCGTTCAACGTTCGACTGTTTCAGGTGGCGGATTGAAGCCGCAGCACCAGCTGCAATCGACGGCGGAAGGGCAGTAGTAAAAATGAACCCGCTGGCAAAGCTGCGGACGAAGTCGCACAGCGCGGCCGAAGCTGCAATGTACCCGCCGACCACCCCAAATGCCTTGCCCAGCGTGCCTTCGATCACAGTCAGACGATCCATTAGACCTTGGCGTTCCGCAATACCACCGCCGCGCGGGCCATAAAGGCCAACGGCGTGAACCTCATCCAAATAGGTCATCGCACCGTACTTGTCGGCCAGATCACAAATCTCTTTGATGGGCGCGATGTCGCCATCCATCGAATAGACCGATTCAAAGGCAATCATCTTGGGCGCATCGGGATCGGCGGCGGCCAGTTTCGCCTCAAGATCCTCCAGATCGTTATGCTTCCAGATCACCTTCTGCGCGCGGGAATGCCGGATACCTTCAATCATCGAGGCGTGGTTCAGCGCATCCGAGAACACGATCAGGCCGGGGATTTTCGCAGCCAGTGTACCAAGAGCGGCCCAATTCGAAACATACCCAGAGGTGAAAAGAAGCGCGGCCTCTTTTCGGTGCAGATCGGCCAGTTCGGCCTCAAGCAGCACATGATCGTGAGTGGTGCCTGATATGTTCCGGGTTCCCCCGGCGCCCGCGCCGCAACGGTCCAGCGCGTCATGCATGGCCACGATCACTTCGGGGTGCTGGCCCATTCCAAGATAGTCGTTCGAGCACCAAATACGTACATCCCGCTGCACCTGCCCATCGGTCTGGCGGGCGTTTGGAAAGGAACCGCAGCGGCGTTGCAGGTCGATGAAAACACGATAGTTTCCTTCCTCCCGCAGATCGTCCAGGCTCTGGGTGAAAAATCGCTCGTAGTCCATCTTTCTTGCTCCCCGGATTACTGGCTTTGGACCGAGATTAGGCGCGGGGCGCAGCCGGCAACATGACAATAGTCAAGTTGATGCAGGAAAAGACTAGTGCGCCGATCCCGGCTTTGGCATAGCCTGAACCCGAAGGATGTACCGGTCAGACCACCGACCAGGGAAAAAGGGGAACCTTCTTGGCGCATGAAGCACAAAAAGCCATCGCGCGGCAGTCTCTCTTGCTCAAGAGTTTGCCGGACCAGCACGTAGACACGCTCCTCAGCCACGCAATCTGGCGCAGCTATGACAGGGGCGAGACGATTTTCCTTCAGGAAGAAAAGGCCAAAGCCGTGCATGTGGTTTTGGCGGGTTGGGTCAAGCTGTTCCGCATGTCACCCACCGGGGCCGAAGCCGTGGTGAGTGTCTTTACCAAGGGTGAGAGCTTTGGTGAGGCTGTCGCACTCCGGAACGTGCCCTATCCAGTCTCGGCCGAGGCGGTGTCGGCCTGCGAAGTGATGCACATCCCCAGCCCTCTCTTGTTGTCATTGATGAAGGAAGACGCGGAGATCGGCGTGTCGATCCTGGCCTCGACCTTTACCCATCTGCATTCGCTGGTGGCGCAGCTTGAACAGCTCAAGGCGCAAACCGGTGCGCAGCGGGTGGCCGAGTTTTTGCTAACCTTGTGCGACGACGAAACCGATGGCTGCGATGTTGAGCTGCCCTACGATAAAATGCTGATTGCAGGTCGTTTGGGAATGAAGCCCGAAAGCCTCAGTCGGGCATTTTCGCGCCTGAAGACGGTTGGGGTGAAGATCAATCGCAACCATGCCGAGATTGCGAATATCGAGCGTTTGCGGGACTACGCCGAAAGTGATCCATCGGAGAAGTGATCAATCGAAGCGCAATCGGTAGAGCAAGCCAGTATTCGGGCAATTAAAATATCACAAGTGACAGGCTTTCCGGCGGTAGCGTGTCTGAAAGCGTAGCCAGATGGGCTTCTGGGGCTTGCACAGGCGAATATTGCCAGCAAACCACCCACGCCGTGTGCTCTGATGAGTACTCTGACAGAGCGTTGCCAGCCCGTTCGAATTCTCAAACATATCGACGGGGCCGTATCTTGCAGAACGCGCTGAAACAGATACGCAATTGCATCCGATTAAATAAACGGGCGTTAGGTCAGATGGCCAGACCAACAATGCGGAGTATTGCGCCGATCCAAAAAGGTTCGGGCGACGCGCATTGTTACCAATAATGCCGCCTTTGCCAGTGCTCCAGGCTTACCCAAACGTGGCAGCGAAGTAAGCTTCGGAGCGTTTGAGGGAAAGTTGCTCTCAACCCTCAAACGGCAGATATCAGTGCGTTGGCGGCCCCAACAAAGCCCGCCACCGCCACGGCGCTCGCTAAAAGAAAACAGACAATTTCAAAAACGCTGAACTTCATTTTGGCCCCCAAGAAAATGGCTGGCACGGCTTAGGACAATTTTGATGGAACGAAAATGGGGCGTAGGTTTACGCTGCGGAAACTCGCTGAATGAACGGCGCAAACTTGCTCAAGTTTAGCGTTTTGGCGACCAGGTAGACAATCATATCGGCAATCGAGACTTGCCTTGTGGCAGCGTTGCATCACTGGATTCGTAGAATCCAGTATGCCTAGAAGAACAATTGAGCGCGCGCGTTTGCTGCCGCCGATCTGAGATGGAAGAGGCGATTCCGAACGACAGGCTTATCCAAGGAAGGAATTCTATATCACTTTTCTGGAATTAGATGGTGCTGCTGGAGGGCATTGAAACCCTATATGTAGATGTTTCAAAAAATCTCAAATAGAGATTAACTGTATGAAAATGTTTAACTTACCTCCTTCATTCGATCTCAATTAATCTCGACTAACGGCAGCACATACCATACCTAGGGGTGGGCCAATGGGTGGACCGGTAGAGAGATATATGGCGAAAAACAAATTGAGCGTGCGTGGCGTTATTGCGCTAGGTGCTGGAAAGCACTGCGATGGCGCTGGGCTCTGGCTTGTTAAGGCAGATTCAAAAAGCGGTAAGTGGGTTCTTAGACTTACGGTTTTCGGTAAGCGACGGGAAATGGGCCTCGGGCGGTGGCCGGATGTTGGCTTGGCGGAGGCCCGGGAAACAGCTGACGCAGCCCGACGCGAACTGCGGGAAGGCCGAGATCCGATCAGAGAGCGGCAAAAACAACGTGTAGAAGCCCAGCGCAACTTGCATTTATTTAGAGACATCGCTCGGGATGCGTTTGAAGCGCGGAAGTCTGAGTTGCGCGGTGGCGGAAAAGCGGGGCGTTGGTGAGAACGGCGGTGAGAAAGTCGACCACGGTAGCGGCGGGATAACCCTGCTGCGGGCGGCGTAAAAGTCGTCCATCTTTGCCCTTCTTTT